>ONXY01000370.1 GCA_900321945.1 uncultured Eubacteriales bacterium
AAGCGCTCCGGCAAGATCCGGGAAGCGCTGCAGAAGGCGAAGGTGCGGGACGCGGCCATCGTGGAAAAGCTGCTTGACGCTTCCAAGATCGGCGAGGATGACAAGGGCCAGCTGACCGGCCTGGAAGACCAGATCAAGGCCCTGAAAGAAACGTCCGCCTACCTGTTCGACGAGGGCGGCGGCGGCGGACGCATCGGCTACCCTGGCGGGAAAGACCCTGCCAGCGGCGGCAAGGATCCCGGCAACCGCAGCAATGACGATTTCAACGCCATGATCCGCGCGGCCGCCGGCAGAAGCGCTGAATAAACCCAACAAAGAAAAAAGAAAGGAACGTGATTATTTATGGCATTGATCGACCGTACTGGCGCTGATGTCCTCATTCCCGAGGAAAAATCCAAAGAGATCCTGCAGAACGTCCCGGAGCAGTCCGTGGTCATGCGCATGATGCGCCGGCTGCCCGACATGAGCTCCAAGACCCGCGTGCTGCCCGTCCTCTCCAGCCTGCCCGTGGCCTACTTCGTTGACGGCGACACCGGCTTCAAGAAGACCACCAACATGGCGTGGGACAAGAAGAAGATCACCGCCGAGGAGATCGCCTGCATCGTGCCCATTCCCCAGGCCGTGCTGGACGACAGCGAATACGACATCTGGGGCAACGTGCGCCCCCGCATCGAGGAGGCCATCGGCGCCGCGTTCGACGGCGCTGTGCTCTTCGGAGAGAACAAGCCCCAGACCTTCCCGGCTGGCATCTACGACGGCGCCGTGGACGCCGGCAACGCGGTGACCCTCGATCCCGAGCTTTCCCTGTACCTGCAGCTGCTGGGCGAGGAAGGCCTCATCTCCATGATCGAAGAAGACGGCTACGTGCCCAACGGCTACGTCGGCGCGGTGAAATTCCGCTCCAAGATGCGCGGCTGCGTGGACAACAACGGCCTGCCCATTTTCGGCCGTGCCGCGTACCAGAACGGCGTCCGCGGCCGCTCCACCTACGAGCTGGACGGCACGGACATCTTCTTCCCCAAGAGCGAGGTCATGGACGACAGCAAGGCCCTGCTGCTTGGCGGCGACTGGACGCAGGCTGTCTGGGCGATCCGCACCGACATCAACATGAAGCTGCTCACCGAAGCGACCATCCAGAACCCCGCCGACGGTTCCATCGTGTACAACCTCGCGCAGCAGGACATGGTCGCCCTCCGCGTGTTCTTCCGCGCCGGCTGGCAGATCGCCAACCCGGTCAACCGCGTGAACAGCAACAACGAGACCCGGTACCCCTTCGCGGTGCTGAAGCCCGCCGCCGCGGCCGCGCCCGTGGTAGATCCCGGCGCCGGCAACTGATACGAAGGCAGGCGCGCATGAACATACGACTGACGAAACCCCTGCCGCAGCCAAGCCTGGGCAGGGTGATCCCGGCGGGTGTGATCATAGACGCGCCTGCCGGGCTCTCTGAGCGCCTCCTGAGGCAGGGGCATGCGGAATACCCCGAAGCCCGCGCGGACGCGCAGGCGCAGCCTGAGGCCCCGGAAACGAAGCCCGAAACAGTACCGCAGGAAGCGGAACCGAACACGAAGCTGGAGCCGAAAGCGAAGGCCAGGAAGAACGGAGGGAGGAAGAGCGCATGATGGACAAGCATACGCGGAAAGCCGCTCCGGAAGGGGACGACCTGACGCTGATGCAGGAACGCATGTACGCCTACATCTTCCCGAACAAGCCTGTTACGCAAGAGGAGCAGGCTGCCTTTGACCAGGCAGTGATCTGGCAGTACCAGCACGACCTGAGCGCGCTGGAGGCGGCCGGGGAGATCCCCAGCGGCGTCGAGTCCTTCAGGATCGGCGACTTCCAGATGGCATTTCAGGACGGCACCCTGGACATGGAGCTGAACCGCCGGAACATCTGCCCGTCGGTATACGGCCTGCTGCTGAGGCACGGGCTGCTGTACCGCGGCGTAGAGGGGCGGTGCTGCTGATGGCGCTGATTGATTTCCTGCTGACGCAGGAGGCCGAAATCAAGCCCTTCATCAGGCAGGTGAACGGCGAAGACGTGTACGGCGAAAAGGAAACCAGGAAATGCCGCATCCAGTACATGCGCGACCTGGAGCACACCTACAAGAATCCCGCGGGCGTGATGGATCAGGTGATCGCGCGGGCGAAGATGTACTGCACCGGCGAGAAGATCAAAGAGCGCTCCATCGTGGAGACGGACGGAGAAAAGTTCATCGTGCTGCGCTGCTATACCGCCAGGGGCTTCAGGCCGGACCACCTGGAGGTGGTGCTGCAGTGAGGAACATGAAGCTGCGCGTGAGCCTGGACAAGGCTTTGGTCAAGAGCGTGACAAAGAAGGGCACGAAGAAGGGCACCTGGTCGGCCCTCGACCATCTGGCGGCGGTCAGCAAAGAGCAGGTGCCTTTGGATCAGGGTCCGCTGAAGAACAGCTGC
>ONXY01000010.1 GCA_900321945.1 uncultured Eubacteriales bacterium
CATGCTTCGGAGCCAGGGAAACGCGGGCGGACGGAGCATCATGAACTTCGGCCGCAGCAGAACCCGGACCCCGGACACAAACAAGAACAAGGTGACTTTTGCCGACGTGGCCGGCGCGGATGAGGAAAAGGAAGAGCTGGAGGAGATGGTCGACTTCCTGAAGAATCCGCGCGCGTATACCGAGATGGGCGCCAGGATTCCGAAGGGCGTGCTGCTTGTCGGCCCTCCCGGAACGGGAAAAACCCTGCTGGCGAAAGCCGTGGCGGGGGAGGCGGGGGTTCCCTTCTTCTCCATCAGCGGCAGCGACTTCGTGGAGATGTTCGTCGGCGTCGGCGCCAGCCGCGTGCGGGATCTGTTCGAGCAGGCGAAGAAGGTGGCTCCGGCCATCGTCTTTATCGATGAAATCGACGCCGTGGGCCGGCACAGAGGCGCCGGCCTGGGCGGAGGACACGACGAGCGGGAACAGACGCTGAACCAGCTTCTGGTGGAAATGGACGGATTTGCCGTCAACGAGGGAATCATCGTGATGGCGGCCACCAACCGCCGCGATATCCTGGATCCGGCGCTGATGAGACCCGGACGCTTCGACCGGCAGGTGACGGTGAACTATCCGGATCAGGAAGGCCGGGTGGCCATTCTGAAGGTTCACAGCAGGGGAAAGCCCCTGGCCGCGGACGTGGATCTGAACAACATCGCCAAGCGCATGCCCTACGGCACCGGCGCGGACCTGGAAAACGTCATGAACGAGGCCGCCATTCTGGCGACCCGGGCGAGAAAGAAGGAAATCGACCAGCAGCTGCTGGTGGACGCCATCGCGCGGGTTCAGATGGGACCGGAAAAAAAGAGTCACAAGGTCAGCGAGAAAGACAAGCGGATGGTCGCTTACCACGAGGGCGGTCACGCCATCGTCAGCCATCTGCTGCCGGGGTGTGACGACGTGCACCTGATCACCATTGTGCCCCGGGGCATGGCCGCCGGCCACACGCTGTCCCTGCCCGCCGAGGAGCACGACAACATGAGCCGGACACAGCTGACAGATCAGCTGGCCATGATGCTGGCCGGACACGCGGCGGAAGAGGTGGCGCTGGGCGAAATCTACACCGGTTCCTCCAGCGATCTGAAGCGGGCTACGGAGATCTGCCGGAAGATGGTGACGCAGTTCGGCATGAGCGACGAGATCGGCACCATTTACCTGGGCAGCGATCAGGAAGTGTTTGTCGGCATGGAATTCGGCCAGACCCGGGAATACAGCGAGGAAGTGGCGGCCCGGATCGACCGCGAGGTCAGCGGCATCCTGGAGAAGGCCTACGAACGGGCGAAGGACATCCTGCGGCAGAACCGTGAGAAGCTGGATCAGCTGGTGGAGGCTCTGCTTGCCCAGGAGACGCTGAACCGGGCGGAATTCGTGGCGCTGATGGACGAAGGCATCATGCCCAGCGGCTCCACGGAGGACAAGCCGAGGAACCTGAACGAAATTCTCGGGGAAGCCCGGGCGGAAGAAGGCCCGAAGATTGAAGACAAAGAGGAGCCGGAAGGATACCGCCCGGTTCCCGAAGAGGACCGGACGGATTATCTGAATGACTGAAAACCCGGAAAACAGCGGCTCAGCAAAGAAAACGAAAGGAGGAAGCGGCATGGCGGAGAATCAGCAGAGAACCCGGCGCAGCCAGCGCGCCGCGCAGACCCCGGACCGGGTCAGCGAAGCGGCGCAGAGAATGCAGCAGACCGGCCGCGGCTTCCTCCCGCCCCAGGGAGAGAACGGAACGTACGGCCCCGGTCCCGGAGGCCCTCAGAACCCGAACGGCTGGACGCAGCAGCAGTACGAACAGCAGATGCTGTACCAGCAGCAGATGTACCAGCAGCAGATGTACCAGCGCCAGCTGTATGAACAGCAGCAGTACGCTATGGCGCAGGAGCAGGAACGGAAAAGAAGACAGCAGCAGGAACGGGAGAGAATCTCCACCCAGACGTCAAGCTACGGAGCCTTCCGGGGTTATACCGGGGAGATTCCCGTTCCGGAAAAGAAATCCGGGGAACAGGTCCCGCCGCCGAAAAGACATCGGGCCGGCCTGATCGCGGTGCTGGTGATTCTTTCCGCCGTGCTCGTCGCGGGCGGCGTGCTGGGAATTCAGCAGTATCAGAAGTACAGAACAATCCACGAGGCGGTGACGGCCTACGACAACCTCTTCGCTGAAGGCGTCTACGTGGACGGGATTCATCTGGGCGGCATGACCTGGGAACAGGGGCTGAACTCCGTCGAGAGCAGAATCCGTCAGCGCAACGACGCCTGGAACGTAACCCTGAGCTGGCAGGGAACCGCGCTGGCGGAGATCACTGCGGATATGCTGGGGATGGAAGTCGACGTGCAGGACACCATGGAACGGGCCTGGGCGCAGGGGCACACGGGCGACGAGGAAACCCGCTACGCGGCCATGGCGGCTCTGCGGGAAAAACCCTTCGAAGCCTACACAGCCGCTCCGAGCGGGGATACTTCCGTGATTGACAGCGTGCTCGCTCAGGTGAAGGAGCAGATCGACCGGCAGGCTGTGAACGCCCGGCTGATCAGCTTCGACACCACCCTTTCGTACCCCTTTGTCTTCCAGGAGGAGGTCGAGGGAAGAGTTCTGGATATCGACGAAGTCCGCCAGGAGCTGTACCATAAGGTGGCGACCATGACCAGCGGCACCGTGGAGCTGCATCCGGAAATCATCGAGCCCGAATCCCGGCTCGAGGACATCAAACGGCACTGCATGCTCCGCTCCTCCGTTTACACGCCCATCTCCACCTCCTCGGACGAGAACCGGAACAACAATATCCGCAGGGCCTTCGAGGCCATCAACGGATATGTGATCAGCCCCGGAAGCCAGTTCAGCTTCAACACAGTGGTGGGGCAGCGGACGGAAGCCAACGGATTCTTTCCCGCGATTGAATACGCCTACGGCGAACACACCATGGGCATCGGCGGGGGCGTCTGCCAGGCCAGTACGACCGTCTATCAGGCCGCGGTCTGCGCGGGGCTGAGAATCGTGGACAGGAGGCCGCATTCCGACGCGGTGAACTATACGGAATACGGAAAAGACGCCACGGTGTACTGGGAAGGAAAAAGAAAAATCGACCTGGTGCTGAGAAACAACACCGATCAGCCGATCTATATCGTGGCGGCCGTGCAGAAGGACCCCGGCAACAGGCGCAGGCTTATCGCGAAGGTCATGATGTACGGCGAGGATATGGGGGACGTCCGGTACGAGATCGCCTGCAAGACCGTGCGGGAGATCGATCCGCCGGAAAAGCCCAAGTATATTCAGGACACGGAAGGAACGTACGTCAAGTACACCCACCAGGAAAAGAGCGTCAGCAAGGCGAAACCGGGGTATGTGGTGGAAAGCTACCGCGTGAAGTACGAAGGGAACACCGAAGTCGAACGGGTTCTGCTGTATACCGACACCTACGATCCGCAGCCGGAAAAGATCTACGTCGGGGTGACCAAGAGACAGTAAAAACCCCTTCCGAGCGGAAAACGAACGGAAAACGTCAAAAAAAGCGCCCCTGTCGGAGACAGGGGCGCTTTCAGGTCCGGGGGAATCAGGCCTTGCCGTCGCAGCCGAGGACGTTCACGATCTTGTGCGCGACCATGTCCTTCACGGCCTGGCGGGCGGGCTTCAGATACTGCCGGGGATCGAAATGATCCGGATGCTCGGCGAAGTACTTCCGGATGCTGGCGGTGATGGCCAGACGGATGTCGGAGTCGATGTTGATCTTGCAGACCGCCATGGAGGCCGCCTTGCGCAGCTGCTCCTCGGGGATGCCGATGGCGCCGGGCATGTTGCCGCCGTACTTGTTGATCTCGGCGACGAACTCCTGCGGAACGGAAGAGGAACCCTGCAGCACGATCGGGAAGCCGGGCAGCTGCTTCGAGCACTCCTCCAGCACGTCGAACCGGAGCTGGCGCTTGGTGCCGGGCTTGAACTTGTAGGCGCCGTGGCTGGTGCCGATGGCGATGGC
>ONXY01000299.1 GCA_900321945.1 uncultured Eubacteriales bacterium
AGGAAACGGTCGGCGCTCTCAGCGGGGCGGATATGAACGCGTTTCTGAACGGGGTTTGCGTGGAGACGGGAAGGCCGTTTCACATTCCCGCCGGGGGCGTGCTGGAGCTGGGGACGGCGGCAGCCGGGCTGCGGACGTACCTGGCGGTTCACGGCGGCATCACCGTTCCCCCTGTGCTGGGAAGCCGTTCCACGGATCTCCGGAGCAGGATCGGGGGACTGGAAGGCCGCGCTCTGCGCGCGGGAGACCGCCTGCCCGCGGCGGGATGCCCGGAATCCCCGCGGAAGGCGCGGCTGCTGACGGAACGCCGGGAAAGACTGGAGGACTGGACGCTCGGGCCGAGGACGCCTCAGTGCTGGATCGGGGACAAAAGGATGCCCGTGCTCCGGGCGGTGCCCGGACCGCAGGAGGAGCGGTTCACGGAAAAAGCGCTGAAGACTTTTTTCCGGGAGATTTACCGGCTTTCCCCGGATTCCGACCGGATGGCGGCCCGGTTCGAAGGACCGAAGCTGGAGACGGCCGGAGGCGCGGACATTCTCTCCGACGGCGTCGTCGAGGGTTCCGTACAGGTGTCTGCCGGCGGCATGCCGATGGTGATGCTGGCGGATCACCAGACCGTCGGGGGCTACGCCAAGATCGCCACGGTGATCCCCTGCGACATCCCGGCCCTGGCGCAGCTCCGGCCGGGAGAAGAGGCGCGGTTCCGGGCGGTCAGCCGGGAGGCCGGAATGGAAGCCATGCGGCTTGAGCGGATCAGGCTGGATACAATTCAGAGAATCATGACCGGCGCAAGGGGGAGATGAACATGTCCGGAAATATCCTTTCCGCGGATCTTAACGCGGATCTGGGCGAAAGCTTCGGCGCGTATACCATCGGGGCGGATCCGGAACTGATTCCCCTGATCACCTCCGCAAATATAGCCTGCGGTTTTCACGCCGGCGATCCGCTTGTCATGCGGAAGACGGTTGAACTCTGCGCGCGGCACGGGGTCGCCGTGGGAGCGCATCCCGGATTTCCCGACCTGGCGGGTTTCGGCCGGCGGAATCTGGCCATGAAGCCGGAGGAGGCCAGGGCGGCGGTTCTTTACCAGGCCGGAGCGCTGGCGGCGTTCTGCCGGGCCGCGGGCGTGCCGCTCCGACACGTGAAACTTCACGGCGCCATGTACAACATGGCGGCGAAGGATCCCGTCCTGGCCCGGGCGGTGGCGGAGGCCGTGGCCGATCTGGGCGAAGGGACGGCTCTGATGGGCCTGAGCGGCAGCGAGATGCTGAAGGCGGCCCGGGAGGCGGGGATTCCGGTTCTCAGCGAGGTGTTCGCCGACCGGGGCTACCGGAGCGACGGATCCCTGGTTCCCAGAGGACAGCCCGGCGATCTCATCCAGGACGAAGCGGAGGCGGCCGCCCGGGCGGAGCGCATGGTCCGGGAGGGTCTGGTGCGGAGCGTGGACGGCACGGACGCGCCGGTCCGGGCGGACTCCATCTGTGTTCACGGGGACGGTCCCAAAGCGCTGCTCTTCGCCGGGAGAATCCGGCGGGAGCTGGAGAAGGCCGGGATCCGCGTGATGAGGAAAGAGACCGCCGACGGCTGAGAAGAAAACGGTTCCGCATCTGCCGGAAACCTTGCGGAGCTACCGCATGCCCTCTGTCTCGGCAAGAAATTTCCGCGCTTTGGACGACAGGCTGTCGGTCCAGCCGACCAGGTAGGCCGTCAGATCGTCAACGTTGTGGGAGACGGTAAGCATGTCGCTGTTCCGGAAATACTTTTTCGCGACGCGTTCCACACCCTCGCCGTTATAGTCGTACAGGTCGATGGCGCCGTAGAGGTGAAGAACCTCGTGCGTCAGATAATTGTCATGCATTTTCGTGTCGCAGAAAATGACGCAGTATTCCTCATTCCAGCCCGGATAGTCCGTCGAGCTGACCATCGCGTAGCTCCTGTCCCAGCTGTTGAACATGAAAATAATCGGGGTGCTGGACCTTTTCCGGTCCTGATTATAGTAATCCAGGACCTGAGGCATGCTGTCCCGGTAGAACACGTTTTTCAGGATGTAGTTGTACCAGTTCCTTTCGCTGTCGCATTCCACGGGGATGCTGAACTCCATGTAGCAGTAGGAGAGATTCAGATCCGCCTTATAGCGCCTGGCCTGCTGATTCATGATCCGGACGGACGAGTTGCTGACCCGGAACACCTCGTTTTTTTTCTTTTCCGTCCAGGGATGCTGGGGCGTCGAGACAAACGCGACAATGATCTGGACGTCGCCCGTGAGATATTTCAGCGGGCCGCAGCCTCTGGCGCGCAGCGCGAAATGCTGTTCCGCCCCGGCGCAGCACGGCAGGAGGACGATGAGGAGAAGCGCGGCGGTCAGGCGCAGAATCCGCCCCGCCGGCCTGCTCTTTCTTTTTCCGGAATTCACGGGGGACTGCTTCATGCATATATACTCCTTTCTGCGGCGGTCTTCGGACCGCTCTTATCCGTAATATCCCGAAGGACGGAAAAAGGTTACAACGGAAGATCCGGAAGCGGGGAAACCGGAAAACCGTTTCCCGCCGTCCGCGCGCCATGCCGGCAAAAAGCTTGCCCGCGTCCCGGGAAAATGCTATTATTTCTCCGGAGACAGCATCATTCGAAGGAAACACGCCGCCCGGAGGGGCGGATCAGGAGACCGCACGATGCAAGAAAAGAAAGAGAGCCTGTTTTTTCGGATCATCCGACGGAGCATTCCGGTCCTTTTCATTTTATTCTGGTCCTGCTTCAGGTTCCGGCATTTCCGCTGGCAGATTCTGGCCATCATACTCAGCGCCGCCGTTTCATTCCTCCTCTTCTGTCCGAAACGAAGAATCATTAAAAGCCGCGCCGCGGCGCTTGCCGTTTTTCTGCTCCTTTTTCTGTTTACCGGCCTCTATTATTCAGCCGGCTGGGGGATCAGGCATTCGCGGTACAGGAGCCACGGCACGGACCGAAACGTGTTCAGAGGGAAAAAGATCCTTGTGATGGTTCCTCATCAGGACGACGAGATCAATCTTTTCGGAGGCCTGTACGAGATCTTTGAAGAGGATTCCGAGGTGTTCGTCCTGTTCTCCACCAACGGCGACTGGATGGTCAGCGCGGAGACCCGGATCAGGGAAGCGGTGAACGCCCTTGACAGAATGGGCGTGGACAGGGACCATATCATTCTTCTCGGGTACGGCGACAGCCTGACGAGGGGCAGCACGCACATGTACAACCTTCCGGGAGACGAGACCGTCGTCTCCTCCGAGGAACATACCGAAACGTACGCCGCATACGGATTTGAACCGTACAGGCGGTCGCCGTATACGCGCGACGGAATGAAAGGAGACATCGCGGCCCTGCTGCTGGATCTGAGGCCGGACGTGGTCTTCTGCATCGACTACGATTCACACCACGATCACCGGGCGCTTTCCCTGCTTTTTGAGGAGGCGATGGGAGAGATCCTCAGCCGGGATCACAACGACTACGCTCCGGCGGTTTTCAAGGGGTTCGCGTACTCCACCGCTTTTCTCGGCGCGCCGGATTTTTACGCGGACAACGTCCGGTCAACCGTTCCCTATTCCGACGAATATCCTTTTCCCGGAAGCTTCTTCACCGAAAAAGACGGCGCCCGGGTTTTCTGCATGGGCGAGCACAATATATACCTGTGGGAGGACAGAGTGAGGTTTCCCGTCTCGGAAAACAACCTTTCCCGTACCCTCCGGTCGAGCAATCTGTATGAGGCCATGCGCTGCCATGAATCTCAGGAGATCAGGTACTCGGCCTTGTCCACCCTGCACGCGGTCATTAACGGGGACAAGGTTTTCTGGCTGCGGGACACTTCAGGCATCCTGTACGGGGCGGAGGTTTCCGTGAGTTCGGGCGACGGCGGCGTTCTGACGGATTTTAAGCTTACGGATTCTCCGGACATCTACGACAAGAAGCTGAAGCCGTTCGGAAACCTTTGGTCTCCCGACCCCGAAGACCCTGAGAAAACCGCGGTATTCACTTTCGGCGCTGAAACGAAGATGGATTCGATCCGCCTCTACGACAATCCGTCCCTTTCGGACAATATCCTCAAGGGAAAAATCATCTTCCCGGACGGAAGCGAAACGGAATTCGGGCCGCTGGCGGTCAACGGCAGCGCGACGGTGATCGGGTTTGAGGAGAAGACCGTTTCATCCTTTTCGGTCCGGATTACGGAGACCGAAGGGGAACGGCCCGGCCTGAGCGAGGTCGAGGCGTACCTTCATTACGACCCTGCCGCCTCCGTCCCGGAGATCATCAAGCTTCAGGATCAGAACGGCGATTTTGTCTATGATTACCGGATGAACGACGGCCGTGCCGTGTTTTCGGTATACAACTCCCATGATTCTTTCGGAACGGGTGAGCCCCGGGACTATTCGCTCAGGGTTCTGAGCGGGAAATGCACGGTCGAAGAGAACGATGACGGAACCTTTACCGTCTCCTGCGGAAAAGGACGTTCAGCGGAGCTCGCCCTGTACGCCGACGGAGAGGAAACCCCGGCGGATCTGGCAACCGTCCGCAATCCTTTCCTGATTGAGAGACTGTGGACCGGCCTTCTGATCGAAGCGGAGAAGAATTTCGTTTTCTATTCGCCGCATGATCAATACCTGTACATCAGGGAAATCGTTGAGGATTACCGCGCGAAGCTTCATCTCTGACGGCTCCGGAAGAAAAAAACGGAACCCGCGGCGATCCGCGGGTTCCTCAATTCTGCGCACTGACGGGTTTATACGTTCCACTGATGGCCGCAGTTCTGACAGATTGCGACTTTCTGATTCGTATAGGTCGTTCTGCTCTTTTCTTTCTTTTTGCCGAACAGAGACCAGAGACCCAGGGTGCAGATAATCAGAAGCGTTCTGAAAAGACTGTAGAGGCATCCCTTTTTCTTTGTGTTTGTGACGGAACCGGTCTGAACGATCTGAATCGAGACGTTGTTGCTTCCGCATTTCGGACAGGCAGCCATTGAACGACCTTCCTTTCAAAAAAAACTAACGCATTATAGCACTTTTCCGATCTGCTTACAATCTTTTTGCCCCCGGAGCAGGCGCGCGTTTTTCCGTTCAGGCCCGGTATGTTGTTCTCCGATCCCGGCCATGGTATAATCAGCAGCGCCGGGGATACGGGATCCGCAGGCACGGACGGGACGGACTGTCCCGGCGGGCAGTGTTATACGGGAGGTCGGAAGAAATGAAAGAACTGCTCAGGCTGTCGGGAAGAAGATGCCTCGGCGCGATGATCAGCGCGGCGGTGGTCGCGGTCTGCGTCTGCGTCGGCGTGACCATGAACCTGACCACGCTGTACGACGAAAATTTTGACCATATGGGACTGCGCACGTTCTGTATGTTTACGGTCAACTCGAATATCCTGTGCGGGCTGGGGATGATGATGGCTCTGCCGTATACGATCGACGGTATGCGGAGAAAGAACCTCCGGCTGCCGAGATGGATGGTGGACATGCTGTTCGCGGGCGTTACATCCGTATCTCTGACGTTTGTGATTTCGCTGTGCGTTCTGGCGCCGGTCAAGGGGTTTGTGCTGATTTTCACAGGCTCCCGCTTTTTTCTGCACGGCCTGTGTCCGATTCTCGCAATCGCCGCTTTCTGTTTTCTGATGACGAATCACGTCATTTCCCTGAAGGAATCCGTCTTCGCGCTGCTGCCGGTGCTGATCTACGCGATGGTCTACTATTTTATGGTGGAGATTCTCGGGCCGGACAACGGCGGATGGAATGATTTCTACGGATTCTTTACAAAGATTCCCTCCTGGGTTTCCCTGGTCGCGTTCATGCCGCTCACCTTCGGCATCGCGGCGGTGCTCCGCTTTCTTCACAACCGGAGTTTTCTCGCGCTGAGAAAGAGAGCGGCGGCGCTTTACGCGGACGTGTGCGGCAGGGAGGACATCCGGGAACAGATCACATTTATCGCCGAACTGCAGATGATTGAGAAGAATCAGGGCAATATTCTGATACCGGTCTATTTCCTTGAAGCGATGATCCGCAACAGCGGCAGCAGCTTAAGCCTCGAGGAAGCCTGCCGCCTGTTCCTGGACACCGTGATGAAACAGGCAAAAGACCAGAATGTGATCGTTCGGTATCCGGCGGGATAACCCGGCCCGCGGCTTCAGAACTGCGCTGTAAGGAAAACCATGGGCTTCGGGCCCGTACGCCGCCGCGTACGAAGCCCTCATGCGGACACACCGGCCGGGTCGGGCCGGATTCGGTCTGCCGGTCTGAACGCCGTTCAGGATTCCGGAGATAAACAAAAAGCGAAGGGGATGCAAGCCATGAAGAAAACAATTTCACGGCTTCTGATGATTCTGCCGGCCGTTCTTCTGGCGCTTCTGATCCGGACCGCGCCGGCGGAAGAAGGGAAGCATATCGTCCTTCTCGGAACGTCCGACATGCATGGAAATATCTGGGGCTGGTCCTATGAGGACGGCGCGGAAACCTCCAATACCGGCATGGCCCGCCTGCATACCTACATCAGCCGGGTGCGGGAGGAAAACCCGCTCACTTTCCTGGTGGACGCCGGCGACGATATTCAGGGGACCATCCTGACGGACGATATCGCGAACAAGGAACCGGATCAGCCGCATCCGGTGGTCGCCGCCATGAATCTCATGAAATACGATGCCATGACGCTGGGAAATCATGAGTTCAACTGGGGCGTTCCGACCCTGCTGAAGATCCTCGGCACGGCGGAATTCCCTGTTCTCGCCCAGAATATCCGGAACGCGGACGGCAGCTGTCTGACCGGAGCCGGATGGACGATCGTCGAGCGCGGCGGCGTCAGGCTGGCCGTAATCGGCGTGGCAACGCCGAAGATTCCGGTCTGGGACAGCGGGAAGGAGGGCGTGGACGACCTCCGGTACGAAGACGCCAGCGACGCCGTCCGCCGCGCGGTCGCGGAAATCGGCGACAGGGCGGACGTGATCATGGTATCCGCTCATATGGGCCTGAACGCGGAATACGACGAACAGGGCGGATCCGATTCCGCCCTGAAAATCCTGGACGAGAATCCCGGGGTGGATATCCTGCAGGTGGCGCATCAGCATATCACCGTCTGCGAAAAGGTCGGAAATGTCCCCGTCGGCGGCGTCCGGAGTTCGGGGCGTGAAATCGCCCGCTTCGACCTCTGGCTGGACGACGACGGGACCATCGTCGATTCCGAAGTAACGATTGTCGATATGGCGGATGTGGAACCCAGCGCGGAAATCCGCGAAATACCGGCCGTCCGGCTGGCGCACGACCGGGCCGCGGCTCTGGCCGGCACCGGAACCGGGGAGGAAGCCGGCGGGGAGGCTGAGAAAGGACCGCCGCTGGGCTATACGACCGCGAAATTTCAGCCCGCCGACGAAATCAGGGGGATCCCGGAGGGAAGGCTCCGGGATACGGCCGTGATCGATCTGATTCTGAAGATCGAACTGGAATACTCAGGGGCGGACGTGGCTTCAGCGGCCCTGTTCAGGGACGGCAGCGACCTGCCGGAAGGCGGTATATATTATTCCGATATCTTCAACATCTATAAATATGACAATACGCTTTACCGCCTGAAGGTAACCGGGGCGGAACTCAGACGCTATATGGAATGGTCCGCGGAATGCTACAACGGGTGGACTCCGGGCGATATCAGCATCTCCTTTGATCCGGAGCATCCGGGCTATCTGTACGACATGTTCGGGGGCGTCGAATACGAGATCAATCTTTCCAGACCCAGGGGGGAACGGATCGAAAACGTGATGTTCCGCGGCAGGCCGCTCCGCGACGACGACGTGCTGACGCTGGCGGTCAACAATTACCGCTACTCTTCCACGCTCAAGGCAAGAAAAATCACGGCCGGGAAACCCGAATGGGAATCCTCCGGCTCCATCCGGGACATGATCGTGGCGTGGTTCGGTCAGAATTCGCCGGTGGAACCGGAGACGGACAACAACTGGCGGATCACAGGCGCTGACTTAAGCCGGGACGATCCGCGGCGCGCGGAACTGATCGGGTATATCAATGAAGGACTCCTTCCGGTTCCTTATAACAAAAGCTACAACCTGTCTGACTACGACGATCTTGCCGCCCTCGCGGAGGAGAACAGGCGGAACGGCGCGGTATCAGACCCGGCCGGCCGATGGAACTGAAAGGTAAAAAAGCCGTCAGTCACCAGGGATACAGAGTATTTCTTCCTGAAGCGCCGGTAAAAAAAGCGGAGTTTTTCCAAATCCGATCCGGCGGCATCGTTATGCAGACGGGATCCGTTCCCCTCCGGGTCAACTGTTCCGATACCAAGAAAAAAACAGGCCCATGAAGGACCTGTTTTTCCTGGTGGGATTAGTAGGACTCGAACCTATGACCCCCACGATGTCAACGTGGTGCTCTAACCAGCTGAGCTATAATCCCACGGGGTCAAC
>ONXY01000375.1 GCA_900321945.1 uncultured Eubacteriales bacterium
ACGTCCCTCACGGTTTTCCTGCTGAACGGGCAGGTTCTGATTCCGCTGGGGCTCGCCGGCGCCGTGTGCAACATGGCCGGCAGCTGGCTGGGTTCCGGCCTTGCGGTCTCAAAGGGAACGAAAATCGTCCGGCCGGTGGTTCTTTTCGTGCTTCTCCTTCTGGCGGTCAAGATTCTGACCGGCTTCTGACGGCCGGCCTTCCCGCGGTCCCGGCGTCAGGTTCCCCGCGCTTTCAGCCGGATCGGCGTGAAATGCCCGGGAAGGATGCACGGAACCTCTCCCGGATACTTCGCGTTCAGATAATCGGCAAAGGCTGCCGGATCGCCCGGATTGTCGGCGAACATATCCCAGTGGCCGGGTATAACCAGCCCGGGCCGCAGCTCTCCCGCGAGGTCGGCCGCTTCCTGGAAGGTCATGTTGCCGATGCAGTTCCTCCGGTATCTTGCGCCGTCCCGTCCGTTGACGGGCAGAAGCGCGGCGTCGATCGGGCCGAAGGAGCGCAGTTTCGGCAGCATTCCCTCGTAGCGCAGGGTGTCCCCGGCATGATAAATGCGAAACCCGCCGCCTTCGATTACGTACTGCAGGCAGGGGTACAGCCCCGTTTCCGGATCCGGCGCGAGGAACTCGTGGGCCGCGGCGACGGCGTGTACCGTAATCTCCCCGATCCGGCAGCTTCCGCCGTCGTTCAGCCCCAGGCAGTTTTCCTCCCTTACGCCGTCAGCCAGCACGCTGTCCCGGTGCGCCTCCGGGAAAACGAACAGGGCGTCCGGGCAGCTCCCGGCCCAGATTCGCCAGGAGTTGTGGTCGATATGGTCCAGATGGTCGTGCGTGCCGAGAAAGGCGGTCACTCCCTCCGTCTCCTCCGCCGGGGAGGGCGGCGGCACCTGCCTTTCCGGGCTGGCGGACGCGTACTGATCGATACACAGCACGGAACCGCCCGTCTTGATTACCAGCCCCATCTGGCCCAGCCACCACAAAACCGCCGTGCCGTCCGGCGCCGGCTCTTCGGCTACGCTTTTCCAGAATTCGTTCATGTCGTCTCCTCCCCGTTTTATTCTGTATGCGTGTTTTCATGCCGTTCATCCCCTGCGGGAACGGCTGCGGGCTCTCTTTGCGTGTTCTCTGCCTGAACCGCATTTTTTGAACCCGCCCGCTGAAGCGGGACGGGACGCCCGTCGCGGACGCTTCCGGAACCGCCGTTTACGGGAATTCCCGGCTGTCTTTGGATCCGTCTTCTTCACCACGCTCACGGCGGTGGCCGCCTGAAGCGCCGGACGCCGCGGATATCGCGAAAAATGGAGGTAAGCATTATGGCAGGTATCGTTGGAACCAGTCTCGTGGCGCAGGTGGGCTTTATCGTGAAGGACATTGAGGAAACGAAAAGGAAATGGGCCGCGTTTCTCGGCGTGGACGTTCCCGAAACGCAGCCCTGCGGAGACTATGAGATCACGCGGACCGTTTTCGAGGGAAAGCCCGCCCCGAAGGCGAACTCCCTGCTGGCTTTCTTCGACGTCGGACCCGGGCTTCAGCTTGAACTGATCCAGCCCAACGAGGAGCCGTCCACCTGGAGGAACTTCCTGAACGAGCACGGCGAAGGCATGCATCATCTGGCTTTCCGGGTCAGGGACTCCAAAGCGCGGGTGGCCCGTGCGGAAGCCGCGGGTCTGAGGCTGGTTCAGCACGGCGTCTACGGGGACGGAAACGGCGAGTACAATTATCTGGAAGCGCCGGATCTGAAATGCATCGTGGAACTGCTGGAAAGCTACGGATCCGCGGGCGGGAACGCTTAAGAGGCGTGCCTGCGGAACACCTCGAGGGCCTGATCCGCGCAGCCGGATGACGCCGCAAGAATCGCCGTGGACAGATCGTAGTTCATTTCCTTCCCGGCCAGCGGCATCATGATTTTCCCTCCCGCTTCCTGAATGATCAGGGCGCCGGCAGCATAATCCCAGGGCTTCAGCCGCATCTCTGCGAACACTTCGTGCCTTCCGCAGGCGAGGTAGGCCAGGTCGACCGCCGCGGACCCGCTTCTCCGGATATCTGCGCAGGAATGCAGATAATCCAGCGCGAGGGCCATGGTTTTCTCCTCCAGTTCCTCATAATAGGGAGCCGTTCCGAGCGCGACCAGCGCGTCGCTGAACGGCCTTTCGGACACATGAATCGGCCGGTCGTTCAGAAACGCTCCGGAGCCCGCCTCCGCGTAAAACATCTCGCGGGTATACGGCTGCCAGATCACCCCGGTTACCGGCTTCTTTTCCACGCACAGCGCGATGGATACCGCGGACATATGGTAGTCGTGGATCATGTTTTTCGTGCCGTCCAGCGGATCCACAATCCATGTGGGGTCGTCCGTCAGAGCCTGGTTTTCCTTCTCCTCCCCGATAAAAAGCGATCCCGGGACCAGCCGCGTCAGCGCTTTTTCCAGATACGCCTGGACGCGGCAGTCGATATCCGTCACATAGTTCGCGTGTCCTTCCTTGCTGACGATGCTGGTCAGCCGCCTCTCCAGGAAAAATCTGCCCGCCTGTTTCGCGGTCCGGATCAGTCTGTCCTTCATTTTTCGTTCATCCTTTCATCGAAGCGCCGTCCGTCCCCGTCTCCGCCGGGACGGACGGTTCTGTTTTCTTCCGCTCACCAGGGATACGGTTCTCCCGTGTAGGTTACGAAAACCGGTCCTTCCTTGTCGTATCGTTTCCTTTCAAAAAGCTGCATCAGGGTTGCCGCGTGCTCGTACGGGTCCAGCGGCGCCTCGCTGTTCCCCGGATTTGTACGGATCCAGCCCGGATGAATGCAGATAATGTTCAGGTTCGGATCGTTCCTGAGCCAGTTGTGCATGGTCATGGTTGCCATATTCAGGGCGGCCTTTTCCATTCCGTAGTCAATGTAGAAGGTGCGGTAGCATTTTCCGATGCTGCCCGCTTCGGATGAAATATTGACGACCAGCGCGGTGGTTTCGCTCTTCTTCAGCTGCGGCAGGAACGCCTTCAGCACCCGGAGCGGCCCCACCGCGCCGGTATTGACGGCAGGCGCGACCTGGTCCAGATCAAATTCCGGCAGTTCCTTCATCGTGTCCGGAGAAGCGGTCGTGGCGTTGTTGATGATCAGATCGATGCCCTGCGTCCACTCCGCCGCGTCCGCGGCGGCCGCGTTCACGGATTCCGTCGAGGAGATATCCATCATAAGGATATGCAGCCGGTCCGGATATTCCTTCTGCAGAGCCTCCAGCGCTTCGGACGGGCGCCGGATGCTGGCCAGCACCCTGTCCCCGTTTTCCAGATACCGTCTGACCAGATTGAATCCAAGGGCGTACGGGCGGCCCGTACCTGTAATCAATACCGTCTGTGCCATAAAC
>ONXY01000196.1 GCA_900321945.1 uncultured Eubacteriales bacterium
CATGACCTTTCCCCACCAGCTGGCGCGGGTGATGCTGCTGGAGCAGCTTTACCGGGCGGAAAAGATCAATGCCGGGGAACGGTATCATAAATAATGGATGACAGCCTGTCAGGGATCCCTCGGCTGTGCACGGGATGACAATGACAGGCAGTGGGCAGGGCCGGTTGGTTATTCAGGCCGGACGCAGTGAGCGGAGGAATCCCGGAAATCTTACGCATGGCAGCAGTAAAAGGCGAAGCGAAGGATCCGGGGGAAAGGAAACCATGAGGAAATACGGAAAGCTTTACACCCTGCTGGCGCTGCTGCTGGCGGCGGTGATGCTGCTGGGCGCCTGCTCGGCCAACGCGGCGGTTACGGCAAAGAGCAAAAAGAAGAAGAACACCGCCCGTCCGACCGCAACCGTGACGGTGACGGCCACGGAAACGCCCGCCGCGGAGGAAGACGCCGCGGAACCCACGGAGGAACCCGGCCCGATCATCGAGCCGCAGCGCATCGCCGACTATATTTTCGAGCACGGGGAGCTGCCGGATAACTTCATTACCAAGAAGGAAGCGCAGGCCATGGGCTGGGACAGCCGGTACAATTACGTGAGCGACGTGGCCCCCGGCATGAGCATCGGGGGAGATTATTTCGGCAACTACGAGGGAAAGCTGCCTCGGGTCAAGGGGCGCAAATACTATGAAGCGGACTGCTGGTACACCGAGGGTCCGCGCAACGCGTACCGCATCATTTTCTCTTCGGACGGACATGTGTGGTATACGGAGGATCATTACAACACTTTTGTGGAGCTGAGTCCTTCGGAGCCCTAAGGAGGGAGACGCGATGAACAAGAAGATCAGGCGGATCGCATTGGCGGCGGCGCTGGCCCTGTGCCTTTTCCTCACAGGCTGCTACAACCCGCCGGACGACGTGAACACCGGAAGCCCGACGGGGACGGGAAACGCCCTGCCCTTCCAGACGCTTGCGCCGACGGAGACGGTGGTGACCACGCCGGATACCATTGTGATTGAAACCCAGAATATCTTCGGTGGGGAAACCGGCCGGATGGATACCGTAACCGAAACGCCGACACCGCCCCCTTCCGGCGCGGGCGGATGGGACGACTGGGGCCAGCCGCAGGACGGGGCTACGCCGAGCCCGACGCCTTCGAGCAGCGTAATCGTGTTCGATAACGTAACGCCGACGCCGGACGGAAACGCGACCATCGAGGTCGTCACGACCGCGCCGCCGACGCCCACGCCGACGGTAGCGCCCGTGACGCCGACGCCCACGCCGGCCAGCCTCCAGCGCGGATTCACCGGAAGCGAAGCGGTGCGCGTCGTGCAGCGCCGGCTGAAGGAGCTGGGATACTACAAGGGAAGCGCCGACGGCGATTTCGGTCCCGCGACGGAAGAGGCGGTCAAGGAATTCCAGCGTGCCAATGGGCTGAGCGCGGACGGCAAAGTCGGCAAGAAAACACTGGAAAAAATGAACGGGAAAAACGCCGTCAGCTATAAGCAGGCGCATGCTACGGCAACTCCGAAGGCGACGGCAAAGGCGACGGCGAAAGCCACTGCAAAGGCCACCGCGACCCCGAACCTGACCAAGGATTATTACCTGACGGTCGGATCCAGGGGCAAGAAGGTGGAGACCCTCCAGCGGCGGCTGATCGAACTGGGATGGCTGTCCGGACGGGTGACCGGAAACTATGACGAACTGACGGCCGCGGCGGTCAGCGCCTTCCAGAAAAAGACCAGCGGCCTGTGGGAGGACGGCATCGCCGGCCCGGACACCCTGCGCGCCTTGTACTCCAGCGGCGCGGCCCGCACGACGAAGCCTGCCGTGACGGACAGGGATACGCTGGAGCTGGGCAGCGAGGGCAGCGAAGTACGGGAACTGCAGCAGAAGCTGAAGGACCTGGGTTACCTGAGCGGCAGCGTGGACGGTTCCTTCGGCGTCGCCACGGAGGCGGCGGTCATCGCCTTCCAGAAGAACAACAACCTGACCGCGGACGGCAAGGCCGGCACAGCGACCCTCAGCAAGCTCTATTCCGGCACGGCGAAGAAATCCGGCGGGACG
>ONXY01000242.1 GCA_900321945.1 uncultured Eubacteriales bacterium
CCAACGAGTTCGTCGCCGGCTTCATCGGCAGCCCCCAGATGAACTTCTTCGACGTGACGCTGAGCAAGGAAGGCCAGGACGTGGTCGCGAAGTTCGGCGACAACAAGATCGTGGTTCCGCCGTCCAAGATCGCGAAGTTCACGGATGAGAGCTACATCGGCAAGGAAGTCGTGATGGGCATCCGTCCCGAGAACATCCACGACAGCGAGGAGAAGCTCGCCGAGTTCAGCACCGCCACCGTCGACGTGAACGTGGAAGTGACCGAACTGATGGGTTCCGAGACCTATCTGTACCTGACGACCTCCGGCAAGGAAGGCAACATCGTCGCCCGCGTGGATCCGAGGACTTCCAGCCGCGCCGGCAGCAAGATCAAGATCGCCCTGGACACCAACCGGCTGCACTTCTTCGACAAGGAGACGGAGAAGACCATTCTGGGCAAGGCCGAGAAGACCAGCCTGGTCAAGTAATCCATACCGGAAAGTTCCGCGCCCCGGGAAGAAATTCCCGGGGCTTTCTGTACCTGCCGGAAAAGATGTGATATAATAGCCCTGTTTTATGTACCGCCGGGCGGAGATTGTGGTATAATGCCCGGGAAAGGGGGCGGGCCGCATGCCGGAAAGAACCTCGCTGCCGCGGGAAAGCTGCGTCGTCGTCTTCCAGCGGGAGGACGGAACCTCAGGCGTTACGCCGGAGCAGCTGCGGGAGCTCGCGCCCATGGAGGAAAGGGACCTCCTGGCCGAGGACGGGGCCGGCCGGATCCTGCTGATCAAGGAAGGATCGGATCCGGGGGAGACGGCGGAATTCGCTCTGGCCCTGATCGGAACGCTTGAGGCGGAGGCGGGCCTGCGGCTGCGGGCCGGAATCAGCGACGTGCACCGCCGGCCGGAAGAATGGCCCGAGGGATACCGGGAGGCGGTGGAAGCCCTGGATACCGGGGAGCGGTTTCACAGCAGGAACCCGGTTCAGATCTACGGGAGGCAGATTCTGGAGCGGGTGGCGGAGAGCGTTTCCCCCGAAACGCGGGAAAGCATCCGGCGCCAGTTTCTGGGGGAGCATCCCGAAAGAATCCTGACGGAGGAGACGAGGGAGACCGCGGAGCGCTTTTTCGACGCGGATCTGAATCTCTCCGTCGCCGCCAGACAGATGTTTATCCACCGGAACACGCTGACCTACAGGCTGGATAAAATCCAGCGGGAGACGGGGCTGGATCTGAGAAAATTCAGCGACGCCGCCGTCTTCAGACTGCTGATGATGCTTCCGGAAGCATAGAAGAGGAGAAGGGGAATGAAAAAAAGATTTCTGCTGGCCCTGTGCCTGGGACTGACGGTCTGCCTGCTGAGCGGGTGCGCGTCCGTTCTTTCCATGAGTCCCCTGTTCCGGGGATCCGGCGCGACCGCGGCGACTTCCGAGGTCAGTTCCACCGGACGCGGCTTTTTTTCCTTCGGAGACGACGAACCGGAAGGGGACACCGTGACCATCACCCGGGAACAGTATGAGCGCTACCGGCAGTTCGACGAGCTGCTGGAGCTGATGGACGCGGCGGAGACCTATTTCTATAAGGAGACGGACACGAAGAAGATGCTTCAGGGCGCCTGCGAGGGGCTGCTGAGCGGGCTGGGGGATCATTACACCTTCTACTACACGCCGGAAGAATGGGAACAGATGTGGGAGGACGACGAGGGCGAATACGCCGGAGTGGGAATCCTGATCTCCTCGAACTATTCCACCGGTATCTGCACCATCAGCCGGGTGTTCAGGGGAAGCCCGGCCGAGGCGGCCGGCGTCCGCCGCGGGGACATCCTGTACCGCGTGGGCGAGGAGCTGTACGTCACGGCCGAGAATCTGCAGGACGCGGTCGACATCATGCGCGGGACGCCCGGAACGACGGTGGACGTCACATTCCTCCGGAACGGGGAGGAGATCACCTTCACGCTGGAGCGGGCGATCATCAACGTGAACCAGATCGAAAGCAAAATGCTGACGGATGAGATCGGTCTGATCGCCATGTACCAGTTCGCGGGAAAATGCGACGAGGAGTTCGAGGAAGCGCTGGACACCCTGACCGCTCAGGGAGCCAGAGGCCTGATCATCGATCTTCGGGACAATCCCGGCGGATGGGTGGACGCGGCCCAGCGGATCGGCGACCTGTTCCTGGACGAAGGGGATCTCTGCTACCTGGTTTACAAGGACGGGAGCGAGGACCACTGCTATCTCACCCAGAAAGGAAAGCTGGAAATCCCTCTGGTTCTGCTGGTGAACGAGAACAGCGCCAGCGCTTCCGAGATCCTGACCGGAGCCCTGCGGGAAAGAGCGGACGCCACGGTGGTGGGCGTGAACACCTACGGAAAGGGCATTGTGCAGGTCGTGCTGCCGGTGGGCAAGGAGGGCGCCGGCTTCCAGATGACCATCGCCGAGTACCGCACGCCCGACGGAAACAGGGTGCACGAGGTCGGACTGGCTCCGGACGTGGAAATCGCCCTGGAGGAGGGCGACAACGGAGAATACGACTTCGCGGATATGGAGAACGATCCCCAGCTGAAAAAGGCGTTTGAGACGCTGACGGAAAAGATGAAGTGAAATCCATCCGGAACGGGAACAGGAGGATGAACGCAAAAGTGAGCGGAATCGGACTGATCAGAAGAATAACGGCGGCGCTGGCGGCTGCCGCGCTGCTGGCCTCCGGGATGCCGGCCGGGGCTCCGGCGCTGGCCGAGGAGGAAATGACCGAGCAGGACGCCGAGGAGCTGGCCGCCGCCGAAGGAGAGGACACGGAGGAGACGGTCCCGGCGGATCCCAACGCCATCTACCACGAGAAAACCCTGGAGGATTTCACGGTGAACTCCCCGGCGCTCTACCGGGGGAAGATCACCGACGTGGTCGGCGAATACAGCATCTATTCCAAGAAGGACATCAAGTCCGCGAAGGTGGCCAAGGGGCTGAAGAACACTCCGGTGGATATCCTGTACGTGGGGCTGGTGTGGGTGATTGTGCGTTACGACGGGAAGATCGGCTACGTGAAGCGCGAATACCTGTCCAAGGATTTCGAGACCGTGGATCCCGTGCATACCGCGCCTTTCAACGTTCAGAAGCATCAGTACATCGCCACCGTCGCGAGGGAATGCTACGTGCGGAAAACCATGACGAAGGAGCCGCTGCAGGAGAAGAACCTGAAGAGCTACTGGGTGAAGCTGAATCCCGGAACCCAGATTTCCATCTGGCAGTTCCAGGACGGATGGGCCATCGTCAACTACATGCGCAGCTACGGCTACATCGATCCCAACGATCTGAAGGATCTGATTCCCGTGAGTCCCACGGATCAGCCGATCAGCAAAGAAAGCCCCATCGCCGCGTATACCAGCTATTATACGATGAAGCATCTTAAGCCGGGATGCAGCAAGCAGGACCGGACCAACAACCTGAACCGCATCTGGAACATCGGCCACGGGGCGGAGAAGATCACGCGGACCGGTCTGCTGCAGCCGGGCGACAAATTCGACGGCAACAGGAGGAACATCGGACCCTACCGCGAATATAAGCTGGCCATCGGCCTGGTGGACGGCAAGGCCGTGCTTTCAAGCGGCGGCGGAACCTGCCAGGTCAGCTCCACGCTGTATAACGTGCTCTGCCAGCTGCCGGGCCTGACCATCATCAAACGCAGGCCCCACGGCTACGGGGGAGCCAGCTATCTGCCCATCCACTGCGACGCCGCGGTGGGAAACGACAGCCTGAACCTGATATTCCGGAACGATTACGACTTCCCGGTCCAGCTGGTGGGGAAGAGCAGCGGCGACGGCGCCCTGCTGATGATGGTCTACCGGGCCGACTGAGCCGGGAACCGGGGAAACGGAGCATTCCGCCGTTGTTTTTTCCGGACAGAAAAACACGAAAAAAATACAGGAAGGAATTGCATCCGCGGAGAAGAACAGGTATAATGCCATCTGGCGGCATTTTCCGCCCGCGCAGACGGACGAAGGCTGGAGGTTCATGTATGTACAAACTGCTGCTGGTTTCGGACCGCGAAGAGATTCTTGACGCTTTTGACCAGATTCACAACTGGGAATTCAACGGATTCAAGAAGCCCCATATCCGGCACGATTTCGAGGGCGCGAAACAGAGCCTGAAAATCCACCACGCGGACGGAATCGCCATGGCCATCCCTCAGGAGGAGGAAGAGCGGCTGATGGAGTATCTTCAGATCAACTATCCGCTGCTTCCGATCTTCGAGCCGGGAAAGACGCCGGAGGAGGCGCTGGAGTACCTCGGGGAGCTGAACGCCCTGCTGAACCGGGTCCGCGCGGATTTTTCCAGCGATACCTTCGACGAGCAGGAAATGATGATCCGGGCCAGGAGACACTTTTTCCGCAAGCTCGTGGGAGACGGGCAGCTTACCTGCGAGCAGCTGCGCCGCGGCATGAGACTGCGCCGCAGCCGCATGGATCCGGACAGGACCTGCGTGCTGATGACGCTTGAGCACGCGCCGATGGAGCCGGGCTGGCAGGATCCGGATCATGTGCTGGAGCGCAGCCTTTTCCAGAGCTTCGGAGGGGACGTGGAGGGCTATCACGTGCTCCCTCTGGTCACCCGGGGCGGGGATGTTTACGTACTGGCCGGCCGCCTGCGCGGCTCGGAGGAGACGGATCCCGCCGGAGGCCCGGCGGCGCTGCTGGACAGCTGCGTCCGGAAGGGAATTCAGCACGCGGAGGAATACCAGGGCCTGAGGCTTTCCGTCACGGGGGTGGAGGTGCTGCCCTCGCTGTACGCTCTGTGCACGGATTACCGGGGATGAAGGTTCCCCCGCCGCGGAGCGGGGTTATCGATCAACAAACGGAAGACGGGAGGAGAAAAAATGGGAATTCTGGACATGATCAGGGGTCAGCTGATTGACGTCATCGAGTGGACGGACAGCAGCAGCAAAACCATGGTGCACAAATACGACATGAACGGCAAGGAAATCATGATGGGCGCGCAGCTGACGGTCCGGGAGGGCCAGGCGGCGATCTTCGTCAACGAGGGCCAGCTGGCGGACGTGTTCGGTCCCGGGCGCTACGAGCTGCAGACCAGCAACATGCCGATCCTCACCGCGCTGAAGAGCTGGAAATACGGCTTCAACTCCCCGTTCAAATCGGACGTGTATTTTGTGAACACCAAGCAGTTCCTGGACATGAAGTGGGGAACCAGCAATCCCGTGATGATGCGGGACGCCGAGTTCGGCATGATCCGCCTGCGGGCCTTCGGCATCTACAGCTTCAAGGTCAGCGATCCGAAGGCCTTCCTGCTGGAGGTCTTCGGCACCAGCGCGCTGTTCACCGTGGAAGGCGTGGAGGGTCAGATCAAGAAGACCATCGTCTCCTGCCTGAGCGACGCCATCGCGGAAAGCAAGATTCCCGCTCTGGATCTGGCGGCCAACTATGAGGAACTCGGCAATTACGCCATGAACGCCGTGAACCCGAAGCTGGAGCCCCTGGGCCTGACGCTGTGCAGCTTCGTGGTGGAGAACATCTCTCTGCCCGAGGAAGTCGAGAAGGCCATGGACAAGCGGACCAGCATGGGCGTGCTCGGCAACCTGGATCAGTACGCGAAGTATCAGGCCGCGGAAGCCATGCGCGAAGCCGCCAACAACAACGGCAGCGGCGGCATGGCGGGCATGGGCGTCGGCATGGGCGCCGGCGCTGCCATGGGCCAGATGTTCGCCCAGAGCTTCGGACAGCCCGCGGCCGCTCCCGCCGCTCAGCCCGCGCAGACCGCTCCCGCCGCTCCCGCGGCCGTCTGTTCCGCCTGCGGCGCGCAGATCGCCGCCGGCGCGAAGTTCTGTCCGGAATGCGGCGCGAAGCAGAACGCGGCGGCCGTCTGCCCCGCCTGCGGCGCGCAGACCGCCCCCGGCGCGAAATTCTGCCCGGAATGCGGCGCGAAGCTGTAACGCGGGAAACCTGAAAAACCGGAAACGCAGCTTTCCGGCTGAACCCGAAAACGAACCCCGGCCGGGAAAACCGGCCGGGGTTTTCTGAAAGGACGGACTCATGGATCAGAAAACGGAAAGGCTGCTGGACTGGTACGACCGGAACGCGAGAAGCATGCCCTGGCGCGGCGAGAGGGATCCCTACCGGATCTGGGTGAGCGAGATCATGCTGCAGCAGACCCGGGTAGAGACCGTGACGGGATACTACGACCGGTTCCTGAGGACTTTTCCGACGCTGCGCTCGCTGGCGGAAGCGGCGGAGGAGGACGTGCTGAAACAGTGGGAAGGCCTCGGATACTACTCCCGGGCCCGGAACCTGCGCTCAGGCGCGGAACAGGTTCTGCGGGAATACGGAGGAAGAATACCATCCGATCCCGCGGAACTGCGCAGAATCCGCGGGATCGGGGCCTATACGGCCGCCGCCGTCGCTTCCATCGCCTTCGGGGTCCGGGCCGCCGCGGTGGACGGAAACGTGGTCAGGGTGATCAGCCGGCTGTACGGCGTGGAGGAGGACGTCACGGAACGGGAGATCCGCAGGCGCGTGGAGCGCCTGGCGGACGGACTGACGCCGCCGGAACGGCCGGGGGATCACAATCAGGCCATGATGGATCTCGGAGCCACGGTGTGCGTTCCGGGAACGCCGGACTGCGGCGCCTGTCCCCTGAGAGGACTCTGCGAGGCGGAGAGAAACGGAAACGCTCCGGAGCTGCCCCGCGCGTCCCGGGCCAAACCGCCCCGGGAGATCCTTTTCGACCTCTTTCTGCTTTATTCCGGGAACCGGGTACTGATGCGGCGGCGGACGGAGAAGCTGCTGGAGGGGATGTGGTGCTTTCCGATGGCGGAAGGGCGGAAAACCCCGGAGGAAAGAGCCGGGGAAATCCGGAAGAAATGGGGATGGCAGCCGGAGAGGACGCGCTTCCGCGGAGAGGCGAAGCATATTTTCACCCATCAGATCTGGCGGATGGCCCTGTACGAGGCGGAGGTTCCGCCGGGAACCGAGGCGCCGGCAGGCTATGAATGGATCCCGCTGAACGGACTCGGCGCCGTTCCGCTTCCGGCGGCCGTAAAGGCCGCGGCGGAGCTTGCGCGGAAACGGGCGGAAGCCGGAGAAACCATCCAATCCGGAGAAATATCGAGAAATTATGAGAAAACAAGAGATATTCGATGAAATAGTAAAGAAAAACCGAAAATTACGGATTTCCACAGCTTGCGTTATCGTATGAAAAGCATTATATTATCCACGGTTGTTAGCACTCATCTCTTATGAGTGCTAAAACCCTGAAAGAAGATTGCGACAGGAGGAATTGTTTCATGACTGTGAAGCCCCTCGGTGACCGCGTGGTCATCAAGAACTGCGAAGCGGAAGAAACCACCAAGTCAGGCCTGATCCTGACCAGCGCCGCGAAGGAAAAGCCCCAGATGGCCATGGTGCTGGCCGTGGGCCCCGGCGGAAACGTGGACGGGAAGGAAATCACCATGCAGGTGAAGGAAGGCCAGAAGGTGATCTACTCCAAATATGCCGGCACCGAAGTGAAAGTGGACGGCGAAGAGCTGATCATCGTCCGGCAGAGCGATATCCTGGCCGTGGTTGAATAACGAAAAGACTGATACTGTCAGAAAAGGAGACTGATTCAGATGGCGAAGCAGATTAAATACGGCGAGGACGCGCGCCGCGCGATTGAAAAGGGCGTCAACGCTCTGGCGGACACCGTGAAGATCACCCTGGGCCCGAAGGGCCGGAACGTGGTGCTGGACAAGAAGTACGGCGCTCCCCTGATC
>ONXY01000376.1 GCA_900321945.1 uncultured Eubacteriales bacterium
AGCCCCTCCAGCAGGCGCTGCATGACGGCGTTGTCCCCGTGGGTGTCGATGCGCAGATGGCCGCACCGCGCGTACGCCCAGTTCAGGCAGAATCTCCCGATTCCCTTTTCGGATCCGTCTCCCGCGATGCGGTGAACCACCCCGTACGGGCTGTCGTCCAGCCACGCGCCGTCCGTGATATCCCGGTAGGTGGGCTCGATATCCTTCCCCTGAATGAGGAAGAACGTGCCGATCACCCGGCCGTCGGCGTTCAGGCATACGTAGCTGTTTCCCTCCCGGATGTCGTTCTCAATCAGCCGCCTCGGCGGCCAGCGGGTGGGGCCCCACTGATTCGGGTTGCCGGTCCGGGCCATAAACTCCCGCGCGTACGCGTAGATCTCCATGACCCGGTCCAGATCCTCCGGTCCGGTTTTTCTGATCTCCATCTTTTCCCTCCCGTCCCCTCAGGGTCTGACCGGCCGGAACCAGGCGGTTTCCGTGCAGTCGCTGAGAGGAAACGCGGTCATCTGCTGTTCCGGCAGGATGAAATACCCGTATTTCTTTCCCCAGGGAGCCTCCCGGATCCGGGGAGCGTCCTGAACGGCCGGAACGATCAGCGACACCGTGACCCCTCCGTCCGGCGGGCTGGTGGTCATCCGCCAGTCCTGTCCGTCGATATACGCCTTGAACCGGTCGTAGCAGAAGGGATCCTCTCCGCAGTGGATCATCATCGGCGCGTCCAGCCATTCCTTCAGTTCCGGCGCGTTTTCCTCCGTCAGCCCGTACATGGCCGGCGTTCCCAGATACATGCCCGCGTGATACGTCCCGTGGTTGAAGACCAGGATATCCCCCGGAACCAGCGCGTGACGCCATTCCCGGACGTCCGTCCCCGCCAGCGGAAACGCGTCCGCCCTTTTCTTCAGGATCTCGCTGAGATCCTCGTGAGGCGCGTATCCCCCCGTCTCCTCCACCCAGTGCAGGAAGCTTCCGCAGTCGAACCCGCAGAGGTAAAGCCGGCTGGATTTGTAGTATCTGGATTCCTGCAGGGGAAAGAACCGGTGCAGCACCTTTTCCGCGCTGTGGCCTCCGAAGTAATAGGGCACTCCGGTCTCCGGCCATCCGGCCCGCGTCAGGGATCCCGAAACCTCCCGGTACCGCCGCAGCGCCCAGTGATCCTCCGGCAGAGCGGAAAACGCGATATCCAGCAGGTCCGAATCGGTGACGGGTTCCTCCTCCAGGGCGGGATCCCCCTCTTCCAGATACAGCGTCACATAAATCCGGCTTCCGCTGAAATTGAAATCCGCGCTGCCTCCCCCGCCGCCGTCCGCCGTCTGAACCCGGAAGGAGAAGTCCGTCCCCTCCGCCAGCGCCGGGCCCATCCATTCCGTCACGTCCCAGAGGTTCCACCCGTCCGCCCCCTCCCGGACCATGGAGGGCATCCGGTTCCCTTCCGGCCAGAGCAGGAAGCCGCCGGGGCGCGCCTCCTTCGCCTCCGCGCGCCACCAGGCACGCAGCACCTTTCCGCCCCGCTCCAGCAGCAGTTCGGACAGGTTCCGGGCCGTTCCCTCCCGGGTCCGGCCCTCCGGCGTGATCCGCAGCTGGGCGGTCTTCCGCTTTCCCCGGAGATCTCCGATAAAGACCGTCCCGTCCTCCCGCTCCAGATCCGCGCTGTCCGTCTGAATCCGGACGCGGAACTGGCGGATCTG
Organism: uncultured Eubacteriales bacterium; assembly: GCA_900321945.1. Next base: position 1,686 of record ONXY01000376.1, read on the forward strand.
TCCCGCCTCCGCCGCGGTCCCGGCGAGCAGGAGCAGGCACAGCGCGAGCGCCGCCCGCGTCCGGAAACGTCTTCTGTCCATGCCCTTCCTCCTTCGCCTTCGGCTCTCAGCCCCGGAACCCGCTTCCTTCCGTTCTTCTCCCCGGCCTGAAAGCAATGAATCCGGCCGTCCGGAATCAGGGACGGCCGGAAAGCCGGCGGACGCCGCGTCTCCGCGCCGGCCCGCCGGATCAGTTCTGTTTCTTTATGTCCTGCATCATCCGGTGCTCCTCCTGCAGCTCCCGCTGCAGCCGCAGGGAACTCCAGGAAAGATTGTACGGCGTTGCCGCCGCTTTCAGCGGCACGTAAACCCCCGCCTGCCGCATTCCGTCCAGCAGGCCCTGAAACTGCCGGGAGGACAGCCCGTGCATTACCAGCATCTCCCCGGTAAAGGGCGCTTCCCCGCTTTTTTCCGCGGCCCCGTATCCGTCCAGTCCCAGCAGGTACCCCAGCGGATGATCCTGCTCCTCCGGGGGGATCTCGCGGCTGGGAACCGCGAGCCGGAAAAGAAGCGCCTTCACCTTTTTCCGGCGGACGTCGTCCGAAAAGTTATAGAGCAGCACCCGGGCCATGCGCGTCTCTCCTTCCGATTTCTCCGCGTCAGGCGGATCCGGTCTTCTTCCTTCCGCCGGCCTGTTTCCGCCGGAGATCCTTCTCCGGAGGCTCCCCCGCCGCCGCGTTTTCACCGAAATCGCACCGGTCCAGCGCCTCCAGCGCCAGCGCCAGCAGCTCCTCCTCCGGCGTTCCCTGCCTGGCTCCCAGCGTAATGCGGTACACCAGCGGATCCACGGCCCGGATGTTCCGCTGATAAAGCCTGTACGCTTCTCTCAGCCTCTCGTCCGGCTCCCCGCTCTCCGGGGTCCGTTTCTCTTCCATGCTCTTCTCCTTCACGGGCGGGGTTTCCGGGCCGCATTCCTACTTACGGAAAATCTGATACAGCTGATTCCCCTTCTCGTCGGTGACCCACGCGTCCGCGCCGCTTCTGCGCGCGGTGATGCTGATCCGGTCCCCGGCGCTGATATGCTCCCAGTCCGCCTCCGCGATGCGCCAGGTGGTCTTCGCGTTCTTCTCGTCCTGAACCGTGAAGGTGTATTCCTCCGTCCGCGATCCGCCTTCCCGCTCGTTCTCCCCGAGGTTCGTATCCGGCCAGGCCGGCGAATGGTCCGCGCCGGAGGCTGTCGCCGTCCGTGACTGCGTCCACCGCCAGATCGAGTAGACGTACCAGGTGGCCATTCTCGGCACGGATATGTATACCGGCCGGGATTCCGTTTCCGTATAGTACTCCGTTTTGTATACCGGGCGCTGATGCTCCACCTGCTCGAAGGAGCCGTTGCCCCGGTCCGTATAGGTGTAATAGGTCTCGTAGTGGTCCAGCACCTGGCGGGACCGCTGCACCTCCACGTCCTCGTAGTGGCTCAGCACCTGGTCGTAGTGGTGGATCTTCTGGTTCCTGCTGATTTCCGTGCCGCCGGAGGGAATCGACCATCCTTCCTCGCGGAATTCCTGGTATTTCTCCACCGGAACGGACCGGGTCCAGGAGATGTCCGTCACCAGCAGGTTGCCCGTCGTTTTCTTTCCGTTCAGGAAGGTTACGATCCCGATCAGGATCAGAGCGATGATCAGGATAACCGCCAGCGGGCTCCGGGATTTCTTCGCCGGCTTCGTCCGGGACGCGGTCTGAGGCTGGGCGGCCTTTTCCGCCTGCTCCCGCTCCTCGCGCTTTTTCAGCTGGTCGAAATAATTGCTCTCAGAGCTTTCCCGGCTGGCGCCGCAGTTGGAGCAGAACGCCGCGCGGTCCCTGTTCAGCGAGTTGCAGAAGGAGCAGTACCAGTCCGGGCTGTCCCCGAAATCCTTCGCCTGCTGCTCGTCCAGATATTCGATATCGGCGGTGTCGCCCTCTTCCCGGACAGATTCCTCCGCTCCGCCCTTCATGTAGAACTTCACGTCGCCCCGGGCCCGGCCGCAGGCCGGGCAGTTCATCACATTTCCGGCGATTCCCTTGCTGCCGCATACCGGACAGTCCCAGTATCCCATGACGATTCTGCCCATTTTCAGCCCTCCTCCGTCTTGCGGTTCCGCCGTCCGTCTCCCGTCCGGATCCGTCAGTGCCGGGGTTCGGTTTCCTCCGTCTTCTCCTCCGGCTCCGGTTTCTCCGTTTCCTGAGGCTCCGCGGTCTTTTCCATCCGTACGCGGGTCACGCGGAAGCCGTCCATCTCAATCACCTCGAAGAGGTAATCCTTCACCCGGAAGGAGTCCCCGGTTTCCGGCACCTTCTGGAGCATCTCGCCGACCCAGCCCCCGACGGTTTCCGCGTCGTAGCTTTCGTCCAGCTCAAGCCTCTCCAGCAGTTCCTCCAGCTGCATCCCGCCGTCCAGCAGGAACGAGCCGTCCTCGTTGCGGATGACCTCCTCGTTGACCTCATCGTGCTCGTCGTAGATCTCCCCGACCAGCTCCTCCAGCACGTCCTCCAGCGTCACGATGCCGTCGGTTCCCCCGAACTCGTCCAGCAGAATGATCTGGTGGGTTTTGGAGGCTCTGAACTGTTTCAGCAGGCTGGAGATGGGAAGCGTGGCCGGCGCGAAAACCGGCTCCTTCATAATCCGGGTGATCCGGGTCTCCCCGTCGTGGGTCATCTTGTAGAAGTCCTTTTCGTGCAGGATTCCCACGATGTGGTCCAGGTCCTCGTGATATACCGGGATCCGGCTGAAGAACGTGGACCGGAAGATTTCCGCGACCTCCTCCGTCGTGGCCGTATCCTCCACCGCGGTCACGTCCACGCGGGGCGTCATGATGTCCCCCGCGTCCTGATCGTTGAACTCGATGGCGGACCGGAGCAGTTCGCCCTCCTCCGCCTCGATGTCGCCGTCCGTCTGGGCCTCGTCGATCATGGTTTTCAGCTCTTCCTCGATCTGCGGCTCCTCGGGATCCGCCTTCACGATCCGGCTCAGCAGCTTCCGCCAGAGGGAAAAGAGCCAGTCCACCGGCGTCAGCAGCTTCATGATCACCCGCATAACCGGGCTCACCGCCATGGCGAACCGCTCCGGCTGCTGTTTGGCCAGCGTCTTGGGGCCCACCTCGCCGAAGAAAAGCACCACCACCGTCATGGCCAGGGAGGCCGCGGTGGCGCCCGAATCCTCCGACTTCAGGATCCGGGTAAAAAGAATGGTGGCGATCGCCGTGCCGGCGATGTTGACCAGGTTGTTCCCCACCAGCACGGCGGTCAGCAGGGAATCATACTCCTCCAGCAGCTTCAGCGTCAGCTGGGCGCGGGGTTTCTGTTCCCCTTCCACGGTTTTCAGTTTGATCCGTCCGGAAGCGGAAAACGCGGTTTCCGTGGCCGAAAAAAAGCCGGAGAGCGCGATACAGGCAATCAGGGCGATCCATAAGCCCATGAAATCATTCAATCCTTTCGTTATCAGGCGTCCAAAGCCCGCCCCGCGGCCGGGGCGCAGAAAATTATATCATTCCGGGGTTCCGTTTGCAACCGGCGCGGCCTCCGTCCGCTCCTCCCGGCCGATACGCAGGTTGAAGGCCGCGGTGAAGCCGGCGGAAAAAACCAGCGCGATTCCCGCCGCCAGCGTCAGCGCCCGGAGCAGCACGCCCGCCGTCTGGATCTCCGTCATATGCAGCAGGCAGAGCAGACAGAGCAGGTTTTCCGAAACCGTGTCGAAATAATTGATCCCGGCGCAGCGGTGGTACCGGAAAACGGCGTGCAGATTGCTGACCAGGAACACGGCCCCGTTTATAAGCAGCGCCGCGGACAGCCATCCCGGCGTCTTCCCCCCCGCGTTCAGCCAGATCAGCGCCGCCGCCTCCGTCGCGATCTCCAGCCCCCGGGAGAGGAAGCAGCTCATCCGGTTGGAGGAGGCGTAGGCGCTGCCCGCCGCGTTGAAAGCCACCCGCAGCCCCTGGATCACCGCGTAGAACAGCAGGACCATCCGCGGGTTCGGAACCCGCATCAGAACGGTCAGCGGAATCAGCAGCAGCGCCCGCAGCAGGTTGCAGAAGAACAGGATCGTCCGGCGGACCGGGATGCTCTTCTGCTTTTCCACGCCCCGGTTTTCCGCCGCCATCTCCCGGATCCGCCGGTTCAGCGTGTCCGAAACCCGCTCCGTCTCCGCGGCGGCGTCCGGCGCGTCCGGATTGTAGATCTCCGTTTCCCCCATCCGGATCAGATGATGCTGCTCGTCGATATAGCAGGGGCAGAAGCGCAGGTTTTTTCCCGTTTTCCGGTAATAGAGCCGTCCCAGGGTGGCGAATCCGGAAAAGAAGGGCGTCACGGAGGTCAGGGAATATTCCGGAAACCCCGTTTCCGGGAAGATCAGCAGGTTGCGCCCCTCCTCCAGGGTCCGGATGCTCTCCCTCATGGTGGAAATCAGCGAGGAGGGTTTGTTCCGGTCCACCGGAATCGCCCCGACGCGGCTCAGCACGCCGCTGGCCAGGCCGGCCAGTTTCCCGCACAGCCAGTCCAGCGCCCTGTCCCCCAGAAAGGGAAACACCTGATGGACGCCCGGTCGGAGGGTCTTCACGGTCTTGTCCCGCTGGATCATCTCCGTGTTGATCCAGATATGGGACGCCACCGGCACGGACACGACGAAGCTGATGGGGCCGAAAATGTTGTAGTGGTTGGCGATAAAGACCACCGGCTCCCCGCTTTCCCGCAGTTCCCCGGGAATGCGGACCCGGCAGTGAAAGAAGGGATACAGCAGGCGGTACAGCCATCTCATGCCCCGGTTGTCAAAACCCGGCCGTTTCGTGTACCTCAGCTTCCGCATCGGAAGCGCGGAGTCGTCCATCTGTCATTCCTCCGTAACCGGCAGGTTTCTGAAATCGACGTA
>ONXY01000379.1 GCA_900321945.1 uncultured Eubacteriales bacterium
TGCGCATCAGACGCCACTTGTAGTGATCGCCGCCGAGCCAGACCCGGGTGATGTTCTCATAGCGGATATCCTCGTAGATTTCCTTCGGACTCAGATGGCAGTGGTAGTCGATGATGGGGCAGCTCTCCGCCGCCTCGTGATAAAGGATCCTCGCGGTTTCCGTGTTCAGCAGAAAGTCCCTGTCCATAAAAGCCTTCATCTGTATTTCCTTCCTTTCCCGAATGCATTCGGATCCTGGTGGGGCGCCGGAGCCGTCCCCGGCGTGTAAACGCTTTCATTACCCTATTTGTTTTACCACATTTTTTCCTTTCTGTACAGAGGAAAATTTCAATTTTACCGGAACCGCCGCTTCTTTTTCCGCCCCCTCCGCGGGCGCCGCGCGGCGGGGGCGCCCGGCCGGCGGCGGAAAGGTTCTCTTGCGCGCCGGTCTGTTCTGTTGTAAAATAGGCCCTGTAATTCCGCCCGATAAGGAAGGAAGTGTGTTGAGATGACAAAGCTGGAATCCTCCCTGCTGGATCTGCTGAAGGAGGACTGCCGCCTGCCCCTTGAGAAGATGGCGGTCATGACCGGCGCCTCGCTGGAGGAGGTGGCGGACACCATCGCGGATCTGGAGAAGCGCCGGGTCATTCTGCGGTATACCCCGGTCGTCAACTGGGACCTGACCGACCGGGAGCGCGTGGAGGCCATGATCGAGGTGAAAGTCACCCCGCAGCGGGATATGGGCTTCGACGCCGTGGCCGCCAGGATCTACCGGTTTGACGAGGTAAAAAGCGTTTATCTCATGTCCGGCTCCTATGATCTTCTGGTCCTGGTGGAGGCGCGCACCCTGCGGGATCTGGCCGCCTTCGTCTCCGCCAAGCTCAGCACCCTGGAGCTGGTAACGGGAACCGCCACCAGCTTCGTCCTCAAGCGCTACAAGGAAGAGGGCGTCGTCTTTGAGGACGGGGAGTCGGACGACCGGCTGGTGATTTCCCCGTGAACTACGACCGTTTTCTGAACCCCGCCGTCGCGGCCGTTCCGCCCAGCGGCATCCGCCGCTTTTTCGATCTGGCCTCCACCATGAAGGACGCGATCTCTCTGGGCGTGGGGGAGCCGGATTTTAAAACGCCCTATCCGATCCGCAACGTTTCGATCAACTCCCTGGTGGACGGGGAAACCCAGTACACGCCGAACCGGGGTCTTCCGTCCCTGCGGAAGGAGATTTCCCTGTATCTCTCCGGCCGGTACGGTATCAGCTATGATCCGGAAACGGAAATCCTGGTTACCGTCGGCGCCAGCGAGGCCATTGATCTGGCTCTGCGCGCCATGATTTCCCCCGGGGACGAGGTGCTGGTGCCGGAACCCTGCTACGTTTCCTACGCTCCGGGCGTCGTCTTCGCGGGCGGCGTTCCCGTTCCCGTCCCGACCCGGCAGGAGGATGATTTCCGTCTGAAGCCGGAACAGCTCGCGGCCGCGGTTACGGAAAAAACGAAGCTTCTGATCCTGCCCTACCCCAACAACCCCACCGGCGGGATCATGGAAAGGGAGGACCTGGAGGCGCTGGCCCCGGTCGTTGCCTCCCGCGATCTGATGGTCATCTCCGATGAAATTTACTCCGAGCTGATCTACGGCGGCAGGAGCCACGTTTCCTTCGCTTCCGTTCCCGGCATGTATCCCCGGACGCTGACCATCAACGGCTTCTCAAAAGCCTTCGCGATGACCGGCTGGCGCGTGGGCTACGCCTGCGGCGCGAAGGAGCTCATTTCGGTTCTGAACAAAATCCATCAGTACGGCATCATGTGCGCCCCGCGCATGGGCCAGGTCGCCGCGGAGGAAGCGCTCCGCCGGGGCCGGGAAAACGGCTATGAGGACGTGCTGGCCATGCGGGAAAGCTATGACCGGCGCCGCCGGCTGATGGTGGACAGCTTCCGTTCCATGGGACTGGACTGCTTCGAGCCCTACGGCGCGTTCTACGTCTTCCCTTCCGTCCGCTCCACGGGCCTTTCCAGCGAGGAGTTCTGCGCCCGTCTGCTGCGGGAGAAGAAGGTGGCGGCCGTGCCCGGAAACGCGTTCGGCGCGAGCGGCGAAGGAAACATCCGCTGCTGCTACGCCACGGCGCTGGACAAGCTGACCGTGGCGCTGGACCGGATCGCGGACTTCGTCCGGAGCTGCGCCGCCGGCTGATCCGCCGCGTTCTCCCCGGTTTCCCGTTCTGCCGCTCAGAATATCAGGCCGTCGGAATACGGCCTGTCCACCCCGAGCGCGGCGGTTCCGTCTCCGTGCGGATCCGTTCCCGCGCGCAAGATTCCGGAGGAATTGCCCTATGAAGAAAACCCTGACATTTCTGCTTGCCGTGCTGTATCTTCTCTCCTGTCCTGTTTCCTTTTCCGCCGCGGAGGAGGATGATCTCCTGATCGAGGAGGTCATCGAGGAGGTGGTGACGGAGAAGCAGGAGCTTCTGGATACGGACGGATCATCCATGATCGTCATTACCTGCACCGGGGATTTCACCATCGGCGGGGATTCCCGCAAACGGAAAAACATCTTTGAGGACGAGCTGAAGGAGCAGGGCGGAGACATCAATTTCACCATGCGGAACATGCGGAGCATCCTGATGGAGGATGATCTGACGCTGGTGAATTTTGAGGGAACCCTGACGGATTCCACCTACGTTCCCGCCAATAAGCGGGAGAATCAGTTCCTCTTCAGCGCGCCGCCCTCCTATGTGAGCATGCTTCCCGACAACGGGATCGAGGCCGTTTCCCTGGAGAACAACCACGTCATGGATCACGGCCAGGAGGTATACGAGGAAACGCAGCGTCATCTGGAGGAAGCCGGGGTGGTCTGGTCCAACTCGGATCATATCGGGATCTTTCAGGTCAAGGATATTCAGATCGCCATGCTCTCCTACTACTGCATCGACCGGTACGAGAA
>ONXY01000336.1 GCA_900321945.1 uncultured Eubacteriales bacterium
CCGTTCCCGTAGCCGTTCCCGTAGCGGTTGCCGACCAGCTGATAGTTGTTGACTCCGACGACGCTGTTCATCACCTTGGCGATCGCCGCGGTGAAGGGAGAGGCCGAGGAAGCCGTCATCACGGAATCGGCGGCCTGCGCGGGCCGGCCGGTTCCCAGCAGGGATCCGGTCATCAGACAGACCAGAGCCAGAGCGATATATCCCAGGACTTTTCTGCTGTTCAGTATCTTTTTCATCATCTTTCACAATCCTCCTTTCCGGATTTCGGCGTCAGTATAGTCCGGGATTTTGACAGGAATATGAACGGAATGTAAACGATTTTCTCCCGGAACGGCGGACGGCATGCGGAATCCGGAAAGGAACAGGCCATAATGACACACAGAGGAAAAAAGCTTCCGGAAAAACGCATTTTCCCCTTCTCAAGAGCGGGTTTTTGGGCTATAATGCCAGTGTAACCGTTAGCGCGGGACGTATGGGAGGACTCTCATGACGGATTTTGTGAGCACCTGGAACAACGAATCCTTTCTGACCTATCCTGTCGGCCCGCTGGGGCTCATCGCCATGCCCGGAACGGAGAAAATGGGCGAAAAAGTGAACAGCTGGCTGAAAAAATGGAGGGATCATACCGAGGAATCCATGGGGGACGACATGCGCACCACCCCGGGATTCGAACGGGAGGATTTCCTGATCAGGGTTTCCTGTCCGCGCTTCGGAAACGGCGAGGGCAAGGGAATGATCAAGGAGACGATCCGCGGGTACGATCTTTACATCCTGTGCGATCCCGGCGCCTACAACGTCACGTTCAAGATGTACGGAGTTGACGTGCCGCTCAGCCCCGACGATCATTTCGCCAATCTCCGGCGGATTATCGCCGCCACCAACGGCAAGGCCCGGCGCATCAGCGTGATCATGCCCATGCTGTACGAAGGCCGGCAGCACCGCAGGGCCTCCAGGGAAAGCCTGGACTGCGCCGTGATGCTTCAGGATCTGGAGCGGATGGGCGTGAGCAACATCATTACCTTCGACGCGCACGACCCCCGGGTGCAGAACGCGATTCCCACCGGAGGGTTCGAAAGCTTCATGCCCAGCTATCAGGTACTCAAGGCGCTGCTGAAAAAGGACAAGACGCTGCGGATCGACAAGGATCATCTGATGATCGTTTCCCCGGATGAAGGCGCCATTGACCGGAACATCTTCTACGCGTCCGTGCTGGGGCTGGACATGGGCATGTTCTACAAGCGGAGGGATTACACCCGCATCGTGAACGGCCGGAACCCCATCGTCGCCCATGAGTATATGGGCAACACGGTCGAGGGCAAGGATATCTTCGTGGCGGACGATATCATCTCCAGCGGAGAGAGCGTGATCGAGCTGGCCAGGGAACTGAAGAAGCGGAAAGCGAACCGGATTTTCGCCGCCGCGACCTTCGCGCTGTTCACCAACGGGCTGGAAGCATACGACCAGGCGTACCAGGAGGGCGTCATCGACCGCGTGATCTCCACCAACCTGACCTACCGGCGGGAGGAAGTGTCGGAGCGGGAATGGTTCCTGGAGGCGGATATGAGCAAGTATATCTCCTACATCATCGCCACGCTGAACCACGACCGCAGCGTTTCCAAACTGCTGAATCCCTACGACCGGATCCACGGCCTGCTGAAACGGTATGAAAAGGAACAGCAGGAAGCCGGAATCCGGCTGGTGTAACCGAAAACGGCGCCCCGAAGCCGATCAGCCCGGGGCGCTTTTTTCGTCTTCCGGCAATCCGCCCGGAACGGATCATGAACACGGAGGAGAAAGAATATGAAAATCGGCATCCGTCTGCACGACACCATCCAGGGCACCCTGGAAGAACGGCTCCGGTTCGTAAAAGGCCAGGGCTTCGAATGCGCGCACCTGGCGCTGAGCAAGACCGTACCGGGCTTCAGCATGAAGGACGCGCCGGAAAAACTGGCCGATCCCGGCTTCGCCGAAGCGGTGAAGGGAGCTTTCGCCGGAACGGAAACGGAGTGCGCCGTGCTGGGGTGCTATCTGAACCTGACCCATCCGGACCCGGAGGAACGGGAGAGAACGCAGGAGATCTATTTCGCCCATCTCGCCTTCGCGAAAAAAACCGGAGCGTGGATGGTAGGGTCGGAGACGCCGGCCCATCCTCAGAGCGCGTTCGCGAAGGACGCGCCGCGGAGCGAGGAGGCTTTCCGGTGCTTCCTGGACGGCCTGCGGCCCGTCGTGCGCAGGGCGGAGGAGGAAGGCGTGATCATGGCCGTGGAGCCTGTGTATTCCCATATTGTTTCCACGCCCGAGCGGGCCGAGCGGATGCTGCGGGAAATCAACAGTCCCAGCCTCCGGATCATCCTGGACGCGGTGAACCTGCTGGGGCCGGACAATGCGGACCGCAGGGAGGAAGTGCTGGAGGACGCCATGTCCAGGCTCGGAGACCGGGTGGCCATTCTGCACATGAAGGATTACCGCAGGGAGAACGGGAAACTTACCGCGGAGGCCTGCGGGGAGGGGGAAATGGATTACGGGGCGCTGATGGCGTTCGCCAGGCTGCGGGATCTGAGCATGACGCTGGAAAACACAAAACCGGAAAACGCCGAAAGAGCGCTGAAGACGCTGCTCCGCAGCTGAATACGTCACCCGCAGACGGAAAAAGAGCCTCCGGCCGTTGACGATCAACGGGACGGAGGCTCTTTTTCATGACGGCTTATTTCTTCCATTTCCGGACCAGCAGGGACAACGCGTAAAAGACGGAGGCGCACAGAACGATGGAAGCGCCGGCGCTGGTGTCCTGCGTATACGCGGCGGTCAGGCCGAGCATACCGCTGACAAGCGCGATCAGCACGGAGAACAGGGCGTGCTGCCGGCTGTTTTTCGCCAGGTTTCTTCCAGCGGCGGCCGGAAGAATCAGCAGCGCGTTAATCAGCAGAACGCCGACCCAGCGGATCGCGAGCATTACCGCAACCGCCACCAGAACCACAAAGGCGCCTTCGACCAGGCGGATCCTGATTCCCCTGGACCGGGCCAGCGAGGGGGATACGCTGGTGATCAGGAGCTGATTGTACAGAGCCGCCCAGATCAGCACGCCAAGAGGCAGAGCGAGGCTCAGAGACAGGAGATCCGCCGGCGTGACGGCCAGAATATCTCCGATCAGCAGGGATGAGTACTTCGCGAATTTCCCGCCGCGGGCCAGAATCAGAAGCCCGGCCGCGATGGAAGTGGAGGAAAACACGGAAATGATCGTGTCGGCCGATGCGGATCCGCTCTGCTTGATGAGGCAGATAAGAACCGCCCAGACGATTCCGAAAATCAGCAGGGCAAGCAGATCGCTCCGAAGTCCCAGAAGCATTCCCAGACCGATGCCGGTGATGGCGGAATGCCCGAGCGCGTCCGAAAAGAACGCCATCTGATGATTGACCGCCATCGTTCCCAGAAGCCCCAGCAGCGGAGTCAGAAGGAGCACGGCCAGGAAGGCGTTTTTCATGAAGGCAAAGCGGAAGATCTCAAAGGGAAGGAGCGTATCCATCAGAGAATAGACGGCTTCCATCAGGACTGCACCTCCTCTTCCTTTCCGCGGCATCCGTCGTGATCCGTTCCGGCGTGCGCGGCGTGGTCCCCGTGAGGCTCCCGGCAGGGCCGGGTTCCGGACAGGCTTTCCTCGAGCAGAATGCTCCGGGGATCCCGCGCGGGAACGGAGGAGACGGTTTCTTCCTTTTCCGGACCGGACCCGAAAACAGCCTCAAATTCCCCGGAAGCGAAAACCTCCCCGGGAGGTCCCTGAACCAGGACGTTCTTCTCCAGCAGGATCACGTGATCCGCATAGTCCCGGACCAGACGGAGGTCGTGGCTGACCAGCAGAATGGCGAGATGCCTCGTTTCCTTCAGATGCGCCACCGTATCGAGGAAGAGCTTCAGACCGTTCCGGTCCACGCCGCTGACGGGCTCGTCCAGAACGAGCAGATCCGGGGAGGGATGAAGCGCCAGCGCAAGGAGCACCCGCTGCAGTTCCCCTCCGGAACAGCGGCCCAGCGGCGTGTCCGCCAGATCCTCCGCGCTGACGTCCGCAAGCGCTTTCCGGACCTCCTCCCGGGTTTTCTTTCCGACGCCGAGCCAGACCGGACGCCGGGCCATGGACGCGGCCATAAAATCACGCACGGTAAGCGGCATCTCGGGATCGAAGGAAAGATGCTGGGGAACATAGCCGGTGGTCAGATGGGAAAGACTGCGGCCCGCGCTGTCCACGTGGCGGATGACGCCGGTATGTGGAATCTCTCCGAGAAGGGCGCGGATCAGGGTGGTCTTCCCGGCGCCGTTCTGTCCGATGAGGACCGTCAGCTGGCCGCAGTGTATGTGCATGGAAACGTCCTGGAGAAGGATCTGTCCGCCGCGGCGGACGGAGACCCGGTCCAGGTCGATATGACACAGGTCGCAGCGGTGAGGACGCATCGGGATCCCTCCTTGAAAAACCGGAAATAATGATGTATTATAGCAGATGTTGATTTTTGTGTAAATCATCGGAAGGGGAACTCCATGGCGAAGATCATCGCGATAACGAACCAGAAAGGCGGCGTCGGAAAAACGACGACCGCCGTGAATTTGTCCGCCTGGCTCGCGGAGCTGGGAAAAAAGACTCTGATGGTCGATCTGGACCCGCAGGGCAACACCACCAGCGGGCTCGGCTGCAGGGTAAAAGACAATTCCATTTACGACGCAATGATGGGCCGCGCGGATATACAGGACTGCATTCAGAAGACCGGTGTAAAAAAACTGAGGCTTGTGGGAGCGGACATTCGTCTTGCCGGCGCAGAAGTGGAGCTGGTGGGAGAAGAGAGACGGGAATACTATCTGAAAACGGTTCTGGCTCCCATCCGGGAGGAATATGCCTATATTCTGATCGACTGCCCTCCCAGCCTGAGCCTGCTGACGCTGAACGCCCTGTCCGCCGCGGATTCGGTACTGATCCCCATTCAGTGCGAGTATTACGCGCTTGAGGGCGTCACCAGCCTGATGAACACCGTCGGCAGGGTCAAGAAGACGATGAACCCGCGGCTTGAAATCGAGGGCGTGCTGCTGACGATGCTGGACGGACGGACGAACCTGGGGCTGCAGGTGGTGGAACAGGTCAAGAAGCATTTCCGGAAGGAAGTGTTTACCACCACGATACCGAGAAACGTACGGCTCGGCGAAGCGCCCAGCCACGGGAAACCCATTCACGTTTACGATCCGAAGAGTTCCGGGGCCAAGGCATACCGCGATCTGGCGAAAGAAGTGCTGGCCCGGAACAGCAGAAAGGGATAAGGAGGACAGCGGCTGATGGCGAAGAAAACGCACGGGCTGGGGCGCGGGCTGGACTCCCTTTTCGCGGAGAACGAGGACTGGGGAACCAGCATTCAGGAAATCCCGGTGGGAGAACTGGATCCGAATCCGGACCAGCCGAGAAAAACATTCGACGAGGAAACGCTGGGCCTTCTGGCGGAAAGCGTCCGGGAGCAGGGCGTTCTGCAGCCCCTCATCGTGGTTTCAGCCAGCAACGGACGGTACCGGATCATCGCCGGGGAACGGAGATACCGGGCGAGCCGGCTCGCGGGGCTGGAAAAGGTGCCCTGCATCGTGAAGGATCTGGATATCGTTCATCAGATGGAGATATCCCTGATTGAAAACCTGCAGCGGGAGGATCTGAACCCGGTGGATGCGGCGCGCGGAATCCGCGCGCTGATGCAGCAGTGCGGGTACACGCAGGAGAAGGTCGCCGCCAGGCTCGGAAAGAGCCGGCCGGCGGTGGCTAATCTGATCCGGCTGCTGAACCTGCCGGAGGAAATCACGGACATGGTGCGCGACGGCCTGCTGACGGCGGGGCACGCGCGGGTGCTCGCGGGACTGACCGACGCGGAGCGGCAGATTCAGCTTGCCCGGAAAACAGCGGAGGAGGGGCTGAACGTACGCCAGCTCGAAGCGCTTGCCTCCAGGACGAAAGGCGCGAAGAAACCGAAGGAGAAAAAGCCTCTGGCGCCGGAACTGCTGGATCTGCAGGAGCGGCTGCTGGAAAGAACCGGCATGAGGGCCGTGCTGACAGGAACTTCCAAGAAGGGAAAGATCGTGCTGCGCTACGGCAGCCTGGAAGAACTGAACCGGCTGTATGAACTGCTGGAACGGGAATAGAAGCGAATGAGCAGAAAAGATTTACCGAATCTGCCCCGGCTTGACGGGCCGCTGAGCCATCCGTTCTACAGCCATGTGGTGAAACGGGCGCTGGATCTGTTACTCGCGCTGATTCTGCTGATCCCGGGAATCATCCTGATGATTCCTCTCGCCGTATGGGTAAAGCTGGATTCTCCGGGCCCGGTCCTTTACAAGGCCGTACGGGGAGGATATCACAATCAGCCGTTTATGATCTGGAAGTTCCGAAGCATGGTGGTCGGCGCCGACAGGACGGGGGGCACCACCGCGAAAAACGACAGCCGGGTCACCAGAGCCGGCCGGGTCATGCGAAAGCTGAAGCTGGACGAGCTGCCCCAGCTGTTCAACATTATCAGAGGTGAAATGAGCTTCGTGGGCCCGAGGCCGGAGCTTCTCCTGTATACCAACCGGTACACGGAGGAGGAGCAGTGCATCATGTGGGTGCGTCCGGGAGTGACGGACCGGAGCAGCATCGTCTATATCGCACAGGATGAGATTGTGGGAGAAGACGATCCTGTGGGCAATTTTGAGCGGCTGGTACTGCCGCAGAAAAACCGGATGCGGGTGGAATACGCGAGGAATCAGAGCTTTCCGCTGGACTGGCGGCTTTTCTGGGAAACCCTGGGGGGCGTGTTCAAAAAGGCGGAAAAAGCGGCGAAGGAGAAGATGTGACGCATGGAAGGCTATGAAGCGCGGGTGCACCGCGCCTTCGGGGAGGACAGGCCCAACGTCCGGGACCCCCGCACGCTGGCCTGGCTGATCCGGAGAAACGGGCTGGAAATGACCCATCTGAGCCGGGGGAGCCATATCGGCAGCGTGTTCAGCGCCGCGGAGATTATCGCCGTGCTTTATTCGTCCGTGCTGAACGTGGATCCGGCGGATCCGCGGAAGCCGGACCGGGACCGGATGATCCTCAGCAAAGGCCATGCCGGGGCCGCGGTGTACGCGGCGCTGGCGGAGACAGGCTTCTTTCCGGTGGAGGAACTCGGCACCCATTACGCCAACGGTTCCAGGCTCAGCGGACACGTCAGCCATAAAGGCGTGCCCGGGGTGGAAATCTCCACGGGTTCCCTCGGACACGGGCTGGCGGTCGGGGCCGGGATGGCTCTCGGCGCGAAAATGGACGGCGCCGCCTGGAGAACGTTCGTGGTGCTCGGAGACGGGGAATGCGACGAGGGCGAGGTGTGGGAGACCGCACTGCAGGCCGCGCAGTTCCGCCTGGACAGCCTGACGGCCATCGTGGACTACAATCACATGCAGAGCCTGGATACAGTCGCGAACACGCTGGCTCTGGAGCCCTTCGCGGACAAGTGGCGGGATTTCGGCTGGAACGTCCTTTCCTGCGACGGACACGACACGGAGGCGCTGAAGGAAGCCTTCGCTGAGGCGGAGAAAGGACGCGGCGGCGGAAAGCCCACGGTCATTCTGGCCCATACCGTCAAGGGTAAGGGCGTTTCCTTCATGGAAAACAGTATTCTCTGGCATTACCGCACGCCTCAGGGCGAGGAGTACGAGGCGGCCCTGAGGGAACTGGAGGCGCAGAGGCCATGAGAGACGCGTTTGTGAGAGCGCTGCTCCGGGAAATGGAGAAGGACGGACGGATCGTTCTGCTGACCGGGGATCTGGGCTTCGGGGTTCTGCGGCCGGTGAAGGAAAGGTTTCCGGACCGGCTGATCAACGCGGGCATCGCGGAGCAGAGCATGGTCGGACTGGCGGCCGGGCTGGCCATGACGGGGAGAAAAGCGGTCGTCTATTCCATCGGCAATTTTCCCACCCTGCGTCCGCTGGAGCAGATCCGGAACGACTGCGCCTATCACGGGGCGGACGTCAAAATCGTCTGCGTGGGCGGCGGATTCGTGTACGGGAGCCTGGGCATGTCGCACCACGCCACGGAGGACATGGCGGTGCTGCGGGCAATCCCCGGAATCACCTGCTTTACGCCCGGGGATCCGGCGGAAACGGAAGCCGTCGTGCCCGTCATGTTCGGGATCCGGGGCACGTGCTATCTCCGCCTGGGCAGAGGAAACGAGCCTTACGCCCATGAAGAGCCGGTCAGGGACTGGGTTTTTCCCCGGGCTGTCCGCCTGAGGGAGGGAAAGGATATCGCGCTGCTGTCCGCGGGGGGGATTCTGACGGAAGTGAAACGCGCCGCGGAGCTGCTGGAGAAACAGGGAATCTCCGCGGAGGTTCTCAGTTTTCCCTGCCTGAAACCGCTTGACCGGGAAGCCGTTCTGGAACTGACGGAGCGCTTCAGCCATCTGATCACCGTGGAGGAACACAGCATCATCGGGGGTCTGGGCAGCGCCGTGTGCGAGACCGCCGCGGAGGCGGGACGCGGCTGCAGGGTGCACCGGATCGGGCTGAAGGACGAATTTTCCACAGCCGTCGGGAATCAGGCGTATCTGCGGCACCTGTACGGTATGGACGGGGAGGCCGTCGCTGAAAAGGCGGCGGCGCTGATCAATGGAAAAGACGCTGACGCTTGAGGAAATCCATGCGGAACTGCTGGAGCAGCTGAAGGATATCATATCTGTCTGCGGCAGGCACGGAATCGAATACAACCTGATGTGCGGGACGCTGCTCGGAGCGGTCAGGCACCACGGCTTTATTCCCTGGGACGACGACGTGGATCTGCTGATGACCCGGGAGGCGTTCAACCGGTTCAGACGGGTATATCCCGGGGAATGCGACGGACGGTTTGAGCTGACGTATCTGGACACATGGACGCCCAGGGTCATGAACCGGGATCCCGAAAAGGCCGCCGCTTTTACGGATCTGTTCATCCTGGATCCTCTTCCTCCGGAAGGATGGCGGAGGAAACTTCATCTGCTTCATCTGCATCTGCTGCAGGGAATGATGAAGAAAAACGTGGATTATTCGCGCTTCGGCCTGAAAAACCGGATTCTTCTGAGGGGGACGCATCTGCTGGGGCTTCCCTTTTCCTACGCGTGGAAGGCGAAACGGTACGAAAAGGTATCCACCCGGGTCCGGGAGGGGAACGATCTGCACATGAGCAACGGGGCTTTCGAGCTGATGACGCACGTGTGGCACCCGGAACAGTTCGCGGAGAAGATCACCGCCCCGTTTGAAAACCTGGAGGCCCTGATTCCAAAAAAATACGACGAGGTGCTTACGGTTCTCTTCGGACCGGACTACATGACGCCCCCGCCCGAGAAGGAACGGGTGGCGAAGCACCTGGATCTGTAAGAGGCGGTTTATGGAGATGTATTTCTGCCCGCTGTTCTCCGGATCCAGCGGGAACGCGCTTTTCTGCCAGTACGGCGGAACGCGGCTGCTGATCGACGCGGGGAAACCGGGAAAGCAGATCGAGGAGGCCCTGCGGGGAATCGGCGTTCCGCCGGAGACGATCAGCGGCATTCTCGTGACGCACGAGCACAGCGATCACATTCAGGGCGTCGGCGTACTGGCCAGACGGTACGGGCTGCCCGTTTACGCCACTCCCGGCACCTGGTCGGGAATGGAGGGAAAAACCGGAAACATACCGGGAAACCTGCGCCGGGAATTTTACGCCGGCCGCGATTTCTATCTGGGGGATATCGGAGTCGTGACCTTTCCCATTCCGCACGATGCCGCGGATCCGGTCGGATTCCGGCTGTACGGGGGAAATCTCAGCGTATCCGCCGCCACGGATCTGGGGTATTTTTCCCGGGACGTATTCAGCCAGATCGCCGGCAGCAGCCTGATTCTCCTGGAAAGCAACCATGATCCGGACATGCTGCGCAGGAACCCGCATTACAGCGGCTGGCTGAAGGCGCGGATCCTGGGAGAACGGGGACATCTGAGCAACGAAGCCTGCGCGGAGGCACTGAAAGCGCTGGTCGCGGCAGGAACCGGCGCCGTGCTGCTCGGACATCTGAGCGGGGAGAACAACACGCCGGAGCTGGCCCTCCGGGTCAGCACGGACGCGCTTTCGGCCGAAGGCATCACGGCGGGCCGGGACGTATCCCTGAGCGTGGCCCTGCGGGATCAGACCGGATCCGTTTATACAATAAGGGAGAAAGGCGTTTTATGATCATTCTGTCACTGCAGGGGATTCAGAAAAGCTTCGGAACCCATTCTGTGCTCAAGGACGTTTCCCTGACCCTGCAGGACGGGGAGCGCATGGGACTGGTCGGGGCCAACGGCAGCGGCAAAAGCACGCTGATGAAGATCATCGCCGGACAGGAACAGGCGGACGCCGGGACGCTGAGCATTCAGAAAGGACTGAAAACCGGGTATCTCGCACAGCAGGGAGACCTGAACGGAGAGGAAACCGTAGCCCGCGCGCTGGAGAGCGTTTTCGATCCGGTGCTGGCGATCGAGGCGGAGATGCGGGAGACCGAGGAACAGATGGCCGGGGCGGCCGGGGATCCGGAGCGCCTGCGCCAGCTGGGCGGGAAATACGACCGCCTGACCCGGGCGTTTGAGGACGGAAACGGATACGGCTGGCGGTCCGCCGTGCAGGGCGTGCTGGCCGGACTGGACCTGCGCAGGTATCAGGATCAGAAAACGTCCATCCTTTCCGGAGGGGAGAGAACCCGGCTCTGCCTCGGACGGATGCTGCTGTCGGATCCGGATCTGCTGCTGCTGGACGAACCGACCAATCATCTGGATCTGAAGAGCATCGCATGGCTGGAGAACTATCTGCAGAACTACCGCGGCGCCGTACTGGTGATCAGCCACGACCGCGCTTTTATGGATCACGTCTGCGGGAAAATGGCGGAGCTGCTGTCGGGAACCGTCGAAACCTATTCGGGGAATTACACGGAGTATCTCGGGAAGCGGACGGCGGTTTACGAGGCCCGCATGAAGGCCTGGCAGCTGCAGCAGAGGGAGATCGCCCGCGAGCGGGCCGTTATCGCCACATACCGCCGGTTCAACCGGGAGAAAAGCATCCGCGCGGCGGAAAGCAGGGAAAAAAGGCTGGAAAAGGTCGAACTTCTGGAGAAACCACAGGAGGAGGACGGCATTCATTTCCGCTTTGAAACCAGGCGCCGCACGGGTGAGGACGTGCTGACCGCGGAGGGCCTGCGCAAGAGCTACGGGGACGTCTGTCTCTTCGATGACCTGAAGCTGCACGTCCGGGCGGGGGACCGTATCGCGCTCATCGGGGACAACGGCACCGGAAAATCCACCCTTTTCAAATGCCTCATCGCCCGGGAGAAACCCGACGCGGGCTCGATCCGGTGGGGAGCCGGGGTGGACATCGGCTATTACGACCAGCATCAGGCAGGCCTGGACGAGAACAAGACCGTTCTGGACGAAGTGTGGGACCGGTTTCCCCGGCTGGAGCAGTACGAGGTCCGCGGCGCGCTGGGTCAGTTCCTGTTTTCGGGGGACGAGGTGTTCAGCCTCATTTCCACGCTGTCCGGAGGGGAGAAGGGCAGGGTAGCCCTGACGGAACTGATGCTGCGGAAAGACAACGTGCTGCTGCTGGACGAGCCCACAAACCACCTGGACATGGACAGCCGCGAAGTGCTTGAGGAGGCGCTGGACGGTTTTGAAGGCACCATCATCGCCATCAGCCACGACCGCTACTTCATCAACCGGTTCGCCCGCAAGGTCTGCGTACTTGAAGGCGGGCGGATGAAGGAATATCTGGGCAACTATGACGAGTATTTCGCGAAGATCAGCCGGGAACAGGAACCGGACGGGGATCAGCCCCGGATGACCCGGACGGCGGCGGAGAAGGAAAAGAAACGCGGCCGGGAGGAAGAGAGAAGGCTGAAGGAGCGGAAGGAAAACCTGAGATCGCTGGAGAAGCGGATCGCGGACGCGGAAGCGGAAGCTTCGGCGCTGGAAAAACGCCTCTCAGAGCCGGGGACGTGGCAGAACCCGGAGGAGGCTTCGGAGCTTACGAAGCGGTACAACGGAATCAAGGCGGAGATTGACGGGCTCTATGAGGAATGGACGGAACTCGGGGAATAGACACACGCGCAAACGTGTTCACAATGAGGCGCAGGAAATGACCGTGGAATCATGGGTTCCGCGGTTTTTCCTTTTTTTTCAGGACGGTATAATCCGGGGAAAACAGAGAAATCCGGAAAAAGATGGGCACACATGAAAACGTGTTCACGGTTTACGGAAGAAAGGCAGCAAAATCACAGGGCGAAGCCGCGGAAAACGGAAAAAGAACCGCAAATTTTTTTCAAAAAAGGCCGTTTACCCTCTTGATTTGATCATCGGACTCGTGTATAATGCGACTGTTGTCTGTACAGGGATGAAGGGGTAAGTTGCCGCCCGGCCAGGCGGGTAATTATCCCGGACCAGCCCGACAATCGGGCGACGGACTCGAAGCGCCGAACCCGGCGCCGCACCTGCGAGCGGCACCCAAACGCGGCGGAAACGAGAACGAAAATCTAAGGAGGTTAACAGGTAATGGCCAACCAGAAAATCCGTATCAAGCTGAAGAGCTACGAGCACAAACTGATCGATCAGAGCGCGGAGCGGATCGTGGAAACCGC
>ONXY01000361.1 GCA_900321945.1 uncultured Eubacteriales bacterium
CTGACCGGCTGTGTGAAACCCTCCTTCCAGGCCTGGCGGAACGGGGAACTGGACACGCTCGACGATTTCGAGGCGGATACCGAGCGCCGGGTGAAGCAGTTCATGCGGTCCGGCAGCATGCAGGCCGCGGTCCGGGAGCAGGTTGAGCCCTGGAGCGAACAGGTCATCCGGACCGTTGAGATGGATATCTGTGAAATCAGCAGGAAGCATCATGTGGATTTCACGATCGACCACGGAACGCTGAGCATTCAGTCGGACGGAGGGAATCAGAACCCGCTGAAGATCAACTTTATCGACATGATCCAGGCCGTCGTCTCCGTCGTGCTGATCGTGGTGATGTCCATGATCTGCGGCGGAACGGGGATGGCGCTGCTGGCGGCCGGTCCTCTCGGCATCGTCCTCGGCGCTCTGCTTGCCGTGCTGGCGATCGCCCTCGGAAAGAACAAAGCAACGAAGATTCTGATGAGCAAAAAGATCCCCGCCGTGATCCGGCGCATGATCAGCGTGGATTCCATCCTGTCCCAGGAGAACCGTCTGAAGATCAGCGCGGACCTCTGCAGGGGCATGATGGAGGACATGAACATGGTCCGGAACCTTGTGGACCAGGTCAGCGAATGCGTTGACTCCGCCATCGCCGACGCCGCCGGCGACGTGGAGCAGGCCATGGTCGCCTGACGGGGACGGAAGGCGGTGGCCGGCCCGGGTTCCGGAATCCCCGGGGAATGTCTACTGAGAGTGGACGGTAAGGCAGCGGCCCGTGGTAAGCTGTGGCCGTACCAGGGAAAGAGGCGTCCGTCCGGACGCCGCGAAACGCAGAACACGGAAAAAGAAAGGAAGGTATCGCCATGTATATGCAGAAAGGAAAAAACGAACTGAAGGACTGTCTGAAGGAATCCGGCATGAAAATCATCGAAGGTCTCGAGGAAACGGCGCAGAAGCGCGTGATGGGCGTTCTGGTGCAGCGCCAGAGCGAAGCGCTGGATGTTCTGGACTGTGTGACGGCTTCGGTGCGGCCCCCCTGCGACGGAAGGTCCGGAAAGAAGAAGTTCACCCCGGATCAGATCCTTCTCAGCCCGGTACTCACGATCCTGTTCGGCCTCGGTTCCGTCGTTTTCACCTTCATCTGCGCCCTCTCCGGCCGGCCGGATCCGGCTGCCGGGGCTGAGCCCGCGGCCCTGAATCTCCGGTGGCTCTTCGTTCTTCTGTTCGCCCTGCTGATCCTGGGGCAGGCGGTTTACCGCCTCGTCGGGAAGGCGAAGGCTGAGGGTTCCGCCGCGGCGCTGCCGGCCGCCGAGATCACGCTGGATACGGGCGCGGCTAAGCTGAAGCTTGAAAAGCAGCTTTCCCGGCTCATGAACGACAGCGCCGCGATCTGCGGTATGTTCCGGAATCAGGCCCTGGAGGGGGCAAACACCTATGAGGACGAGCTGGTAAGGCTGTACGCCGCCCTGTACGAGGCGAAGGTGGACCGGCCGGACTGCGGGGAGTTCAGCTACAGCCTGACCCTGGCGGAAATGATGCTCAGGCAGATCGGCCTGAAAACCGTTCCGTATTCGGAGGAGCAGAAGAATCTGTTCCACGTCGAGACCGAAGACTATCACGACGAGATGCGCTTCCCCGCCGTCGTCCGGATGAAAACCGGGGAGCTGGTGAAGAAGGGCGAGTATATCCGGAACCGGGCGCAGCTGCCCGCTTGATGCCGCGGCCGGCACCCGCTATAATGGTCTGGAGTTCTGAAGGCCGTTCCGTGCCATATCCGCCCCGTCCGCCGTTTCCGGTCCGCGTTTCCGGAAAACCGTATAAGGAGAACCGTCATGGACAGTGAAAAGAAAAGAACGACGATCATGCTGATCGAACGGGCCAGCCGCGGAGAATCCCTGGAGCAGATGCTGAAGGCCATCCGTCAGTCCCGGAAGCTGCCGCAGATCCTTCTTCCCAGGATGGGCGGCATGAGCAACGAGGCGCTGGCGGACCTGGCCGGCTGCAGCAGGGCCTATGTGTACGGCATCATGAAGGGCGTCAAGCACCCGGAAAAGGATCTGCTGCTTCGCATCGCTTTCGTGCTGGGCATGGACGTGGAGGAAACCCAGGAAATGCTGCAGACCGCCCACCGGGCTCCCCTGTCGGCCAGGGACAGACGGGATATCTGCCTGATTTTCGGCCTGGCGAACGGCCTCGATCTGGAAACCATGGACGAGGTGCTCGCGGAGCAGGGCCAGAAGCCGCTCTTTCCCGATCAGAAGGAGGAGGGAAACCTCTGGGATCTGATCTCCTTCTGGCTGGACAAAAGCGGCCTGAGCGACCGGGAGCTGCTGGAGACCGTCCGGTGTTCTCCGGAGGATTTCCGGGCCATCCTGGAGGAAAGGGATTTCCCTTCCAGGGATCTGCTGCTCCGGATGGCGCTGACGCTCGGCATGGATCTGCCCGAGGTGCAGAGCATGCTGAAGATGGAAAAGCTGCCGCCCCTGTCCGTAAAGGACGAGCGGGACATGTACATTATGAACGGCATCGCGAACCGCGCGGCCGCGGAGGAAATCGACCGGAAGCTTTCCGGGCAGGGCATGAAGACGCTCTGGCCCGGCGGCTGAGGACGTCCGGTCCGCGGCCCCGGCGCAGAGGGGATCGTTATGGAAATCAGAGGCCTGTTTTACTGTTCCCGCTGCATGCGCGGAATGGAGACGGACGGCGTTTGCCCGCACTGCGGGTATGACGGAAAAGGGGAAAAGGACGCGTCCGTCCTGGAAGAGGGGACGCTGCTGAACGGCAGATACCAGCTGGGCGCGGTCATCGGAAAAGGCGGCTTCGGCATCACCTACGCCGCCTGGGATGAGAATCTGGACCGGCCGGTGGCGGTCAAGGAGTTCTTTCCTTCGGTTCTGGTCACCCGGAACACCGGTTTGTCCGACGAGGTGGTCTGTCCGGAGAAATACCGGACCGGTTTTCTGGAAGGGCGGCTCCGCTTTGAGCGGGAAAGCCGCCTTTTGGCGACCCTTCGGGAGATTCCGAACGTGGTGGAGGTTCTGGACTATTTTTCGGAAAACGAAACGGCCTATATCGTCATGGAATATATTCACGGCGTAACGCTGGACGCGTGGGCCGCGGAAAAGAAGCCCGGGCCGGCTCAGACGCTTTCCTTTATCCGGCCCGTCGCGGACGCGCTCGTCCTGCTTCATCAGCAGGGCGTGGTTCACAGGGATCTGAAGCCGGAAAACATTCTGGTTCAGGAAGACGGAACGGTCCGCCTCATCGACTTCGGCGCGGCCATGCGCGCGGAGCGGCACGGGGAGACCGTGGTTCTGTCCCGGGGATACGCGCCGGTGGAGCAGTACGGGAAGGAATACGGCCGGCAGGGTCCCTGGTCGGACGTGTACAGTCTGGCCGCGGTGATTTACCAGCTGCTGACGGGGAACGCGCCGCAGGAATCGCTGCTGCGCCTTCAGGATGACAGGCTTGCGTCCCCCGCCTCCGCAAACGTCCGGATCGGGAAAAAGCAGAACGCCGCTCTGATGGCGGCCCTGGCCGTGCGGCCTGAAAAGCGCACGCAGTCCATGGAGGAGTTCAGGGCGGAGCTGTACCGTCTCCCCCTGCCGGAGCAGGTCCTGTGGCGGCGGCGGATGCGGAGGCGGCTGACGGCGGCCTTCTGCGCGGCGCTGTTTCTTGCGGCGGCCGTCGCCGCCAATTTCACCTCGGGGCTGCCTCTGGGGCAGGGGCTGCTGTATTCCCTGCGGGGGGACGGATGGCACATCCTGCGGGAATGGCGGGGCCGCTCCCCGGAAAGAGTTCTGCCCTCACGGGTGCTGGGGCTTTCCGTCACCGCCGTCGGCAGGGACGCTTTCCGCGGGGATGAGACGCTGGAGCAGGTCACGATGCCGGACGCGCTGCTGTCCCTGGGCGACCAGGCCTTTTACGGCTGTTCCCGGCTCAGGGCGGTTTATCTGAACGGAAGCGTCCGGGAAATCGGCCTGAACGTCTTCGACGGAGCGGAGGAGGATCTGCTCCTCTGGGGAAGCCGGAACGGAGTCCAGGACGTATATGCCGAGCGCAGTCAGATCCGTTTTGTGGACGGAAGCGAGATGGATTTTGAGGAAACGGAGGGGGGCCTCACGCTGACCCGTCTCGAATCCGCCGCGGAGATTCTGGTCATCCCTTCCTCCGTAAACGGGAAACCGGTCGTCAGGATCGGAGAGCGGGTGAAGATCGGCAGCGCCGCTGAAGTCTGGTTCCCCGACGACCTGGAGGAGGTTCCCGGCGGGATCTGCGAAAACAACGGCCGTCTGGAAACGGTTCATATCGGAAAAAGAACGAAGCGGATCGGAAAAGGCGCGTTCTGGCAATGCGGCCGGCTTTCCCGCGTTCTGTGGGGGGAATCGCTGCGGACGGTGGACAGCCTGGCTTTCGGCATGTGTTCCGGGCTGACGGAGATCACGCTGCCGGAAGGGGTGGAAAAGATCGGCGAAGAGGCGTTCATAAAATGCGGCTCCCTCCGGAGCGTCTCCATGCCCGATTCCGTCGGATCGATCGGCAGCAGAGCTTTTCTCGACTGCGTTTCCCTGCGGGAAATCCGTCTTCCGGAAAAGCTGGCGGAGATTCCGGAGACGGCCTTCGGCGGCTGCGCTTTTGAAACGCTGGCGCTGCCGGAGAGCATCCGTTCGATCGGATGGGGAGCTTTCCGGGGAAGCGGCCTGAAATACCTGGTGCTCCCGGCGGGTCTGGAAACCCTGGACGGATGCGTTTTTTCCGGGTGCTCCGGGCTTGAATGGGTGCTGTTTTTATGCGACGGCGCGAAGCTGACCGGCTCCGCCCGGGCGTATACCGAGTTCTCCGATTTTCCGGACCGTTTTGTCATCGGCGGGAGAGCGGGAAGCCTCGCCGAATGGATTGCCGGCGAATCGGGAATCGCCTTCGAAGATATGGACGGCTGGTCGTCCTGCTTTACGCTGCGGGGGCCGTGCGCGGTTCTGACGGAACCGCCGGACGCGGAGGTGCGGGTACCCTGGTTCAACGCGGATGAGAACTGTCCGGTTACGCGCACGTCGGGCATGAGCGGTTCCGGGGTCCGGGAAATCACCCTGTCCCGTTTTCAGACCCGGGTGGAGGACTCGGAATTCGCCGGCTGTCCGGATCTCCGTACGGTCCGCGCGCCGGGTGCGCTGGAGGAAATCGGGACGCGCGCTTTTTCCGGCTGCGAAAATCTCGGGAGCGTAGAGACCGGAAGCAGACTCCGTTCCATCGAAGACTGGGCGTTTGAGGGGGACAGATCCCTGAAGGACATCGATCTGAGCGGAGTGTGCCGGATCGGCCAGGAGGCCTTTTTCGGCTGTTCGTCTCTGAACCGGCTGAATTTCTCGGACAGTCTCACAAGCGTCGGGGATTACGCCTTCAGGGAATGCGGCGTCCGGGGCGTCGTCGTTCCGGGAAGCCTGACCAGCGTCACGACGTCGGCGTTCGCGCTGGCTCCCGTGAAATGGGTCGTTCTCAGGCCGGGATGCAGGGAGATTGAAAGCTTCGGCCTGATCGGCTGCTCCGCCCTGCGTGCCCTGGTGCTCCCGCCGGGCATGCGGCGGGCGGCTGATACCGCGGTTTCCAGCGGCTGCCCGGTCGACGTCTGGATTTATCAGCCGGATATGGTTATTGACGATCTCGCGTTTTACCGCTGGGAACCCGACGCGGATCAGACTCCGGAGGAACTGTACGCCGAGCTTCCCCCGCCTGTGATTCACGGCTTCCCCGGTTCCACGGCGGAGACGTATGCCGCAAAGCGCGGCTTTACGTTCCTGGAAATCACGGAATCCTATGAGGAAACAGCCGAAGCGGTTCAGAAGGCCGCGCTGAACTGAAACGCCCTTCACGCGGCCGTCCGGCTCGGGACGGCCTTCCGTCTTCAGTTTTCAACCGTGAGATGAATTGCCGCTTCCGCGTTTTCGCGGCATAATGGATCCGTCGCCCGGCGTTTTTCATATGCGCCCGGGACCAGAGGATGGGGAGGAAAAGCCATGAATCGGAAAGTGCTCGGCGAACTGATCCGGAAGAGCGGAAACGATCCCGAACTGCTGGAAGCCGTTCAGGACGCGCTCATGTCCTTCGAGGAATACCACAGAACGATCTATTCCATGGAAATCAGGAAACAGCTGCTGGCCGCCTCGGGCGATCCGGAACGGTACCGGAGCGAAACCGGCGCGATGGACCGCAGCCGGACTGCGGCTCACAACAGCGTTCTGGCCTGCGTCAGCATGCTGAACCGCATGTCCGCGCAGGCCGGACTCCCGCCCGTTTACGACGGAACCGTTTCCGAAGACCGTCCGTACCGCCGCCGGGTCGCGGATTCCGTCCTCGGCTTCGTACAGGAGATCATTCTGGAAAGGCCCTGAGCCGGCCGCCCCTCCGGGCCTGCGCGTCACCGGACGGCAAATAAGCCTCCCGCTCCGCCCGAATGAAGGAACAGGACGTTCTCCGTTTCGCGGAACACGCCTTCGTCCGCCATTTTCAGCAGGCCGGCGAAAGCTTTGCCGGTATAAACCGGATCCAGGAACAGGCCTTCCAGACCTGCCATCAGGGATATGGCTTCGTTCCCCTCCGGGGATGGAACGGCATAGCCGGGGCCGCACATATCGACCAGATGATAGTCCTCCGCCGTGATCTCCGTATCGGCTTCCAGGAGCTCCGCCGCCCCGCGCATCAGCGCGGGCGTTATTTTGTCAAACGGATCGTTGTCCACCATCATGCCGTGCACCTTCGTTCCCGGCAGAAACAGCTTCGCTCCGAGCGCCAGGCCCGCCATCGTTCCGCCGCTGCCTTCGGCGCAGACCAGATGGTCGAAATGAATCCCCTGGCCGCCGATCTCCCGCGCGCAGTCCACATACCCGAGCGTGCCCAGCGCGTTGGATCCTCCGCACGGAATTTTATAATACGGAACGCCGAGCCGGCGCCCCATCCTGTCCATCTCCGCGTAGATATCCTCGTAGCTGTCCGTATCCATAAAAACGACCTCGGTGCCCATCAGGCGCTCCAGCAGCTGATTCCCAAGGCATTCGGTGACGCCGCGCTTCTTCAGGATCAGGATGGGTTTCATTCCGAGTCTGCCGGCCGCCGCCGCCGTAAGCATGGCGTGATTGGACTGCGCTCCGCCCGTCGTAAAGACGACCTGCGCGCCTTTCCGCCGGGCGTCCGCCAGGAGGAACTCCAGCTTTCTGATCTTGTTTCCCCCGAGGCCCAGCCCGGTGAGATCATCCCGTTTGATCCATACGCTGACGTTCAGTTTTCTGCTGATATTCTCCAGCCGATGGACCGGCGTCGGAAAAAGACCCAGCGGTACTCTCGGAAAGCTGTTTAAGTCCTTCATGTTTTTCTCCCTTCCGGCGTCCGCCGTAAAAGCGGACCGCCCCGCTCCCACGCCTTCGTGTTATGGACCGGGGACGCGGAAACCCTGCCGCGTCAGAGGCCCCTTCCCCTTCAGCTGTTCGCCCACGCGTAACAGTAGGCCTGCGTTCTCGCCGCGAAGGCTTCGGTCCGGAGCAGTTTCCGGATCTCTTCCTTCGTATACCAGCCCGGGACAATCTCCTCCTGATCGGACGTGCTCCCGCGGAACGCGCCGCCGGCGGCGCCGAAGACGCAGATATTCCTTTCGTTGGAGAAGCCGATGGCGCTGTAGCTGTTGTCCAGCATGTCGTCGATGCGTATGATCTGAAGCCCCGTCTCCTCCCGCAGCTCGCGCCTCGCGCTCTCCTCCGGGCTTTCCCCCGGATCGATCAGTCCCGCCGGGAAATTATAGATCCACTGCGCCATCGCCATGCGGTATTCCCGGTTCACAAGGATGCGCTCTCCGCTTTCGTCCGTCAGAATCATGACCACGGCGTTCGGCGTCCGGTTCTGCAGCTCCTCCAGCGAGCGGATGTCCCGGCTGCGGCTGATGATCTCGTAGGTCTTCGGATTTCCCTCCGAAGTGACGTAATCCACGTCGTAGCGGGTAATGAACCGGCCTTCGTGGATTTTCCGGATTCCGAGATACTTCATATCTTTCTCCTCCTGACCGTCCCCGCGCTCAGACGGATCCGCCGGCTTTTTTCCGGATTCCATGAAAATCAATCACCGCGTTCAGAGCGCGGGAGATGCGCCTTTTCTCATCCAGCACGTTCCGGGCGGCGAACTGCGTATAGCCCACTTCCCACAGGCAGAATCCGCTGATGTTCAGCACGATGTACGAAAAAATCGTTTCACTGGGATTCGTCCTGGCCAGCATTCTGCCCAGAAAGAAGGCGGCGACGGCGACCACGACCAGGGCAGCGGCCCGGATGCCGTGCCGCGTCAGATACCGGTCCACCTTCAGAAGCTCCTCCCTGTAATGAGCCCGGTATACTTCCCGGAAAACGTCCTGGATCATGGGACTGACGGGGTCCGTGCAGACCGACACCGTCATTCCGGCGCCCTGGTATTTCTGCACGAAGGCGTCCACGCTCTGATAAACGGCGCTGTTCAGTTCGGCATGGGGAAGAAGAATGTACGGATCGAACAGTTCCTCCTTTTTCAGCTTCAGCACCAGCTCGGTCTCCCGCATCGGAGTGAATTTCTTTCCGTGACTGACCTCGTTGTCCGCCCGGTTCCTTTTTCTGTAGATCAGCATCCGGCCATCCTCTTCCTTCTTCGTTCGGTCCGGCCGGCGGAATTCTCTTCTTCTCCCCGGAAGCCGGCCTTTTCCCGGAAAGTATACCACACCCGGGGACGGCTTGGAAAGTATTTCTGTGCCCCGTCCTTTTTTCCCGGGACAGGCGGATACGGAAAAGCCCCGGGGTCCTGAACCGCCGGGGCCCTGTTCCGCCCGTCCGCGGAAAGGGAACTACACGCTGGCTCTGAGGATGGCCAGCATATCCTCTTCTTTCAGCAGTCTGGCGGAACCCTTGGCGCCGCCGACGCCCGCGGCGCACTTATGCGCCATGGTTCTCAGGTCCTCCTCCGGGGCGTTGACGCCCAGCTCCCTCAGATTCACCGGCATCCCGATGCGCCGGAAGAAAGCCTCGAGGGCTTCTATCCCCTTCAGAGCGGTTTCCTCGTCCGTGCCGGCGGGCGCGACTCCCATCACGTTGACGGCAAACCGCCTGAAGCGCGGCAGGCAGTCCCGGTAAACGTATCTGGCCCAGCTGCCCCATACCGCGGTCAGTCCCGCGCCGTGCGCCACGTCGTACAGGCCGCCCAGCTCGTGCTCCAGCTTGTGGGTCATCCAGTCGCCGCCGTCGTTTCCGCAGCCCGTCAGGCCGTTGTGCGACAGGCTTCCGGCCCACATGATCTCGGCGCGCGCGTCGTAGTTTTTCGGATCCTTCACGAGAATCTCGGCGTTCCTCATCACCGTGCGGAGCAGTCCCTCCGCCAGCGCGTCGGTGATCTCCATGTTCCCGCCGTTCGTGAAATAGCGTTCCATCGTGTGCATCATGATATCGGCGCAGCCGCAGGCCGTCTGATAATCCGGCAGCGTCATGGTCAGCTCCGGATCCATGA
>ONXY01000380.1 GCA_900321945.1 uncultured Eubacteriales bacterium
ACGAAATAGACGAGCTCAACGACAAACATGATATACAGAAGCGGGCGCGGTTCGATCAGGTTGTCCGCGGAATATGTAAAGACGATTCCGGTGAACAGATTCACGGTCAGGAGCAGCGGCATCCCCGCGAGAGGCAGCAGGGCAATCCGGAACTGATGGGTGTGCAGGTTCTTTCCTCCGTGCATTCTGTAATCGGCGAAGACGAGCCAGAAAACCAGAATCACCGGAACCATGCACTCCCGCAGCGTCCTGGCTGCCAGCGCCGCCGTATGGCACCAGGGAGCGGGCTGCATATACATCGCGTGATAGGCAAACGGAAGGATGCAGTTCACCGTGATGCACAGGCTGAGCATGCGGAAAATGCGCGCCTGCGCGTCTTCCCGCCTGCCCGGGCGTTCTGAAAGAATCTGCAGAAGAATCATGGCGGCGAGCGACGCCGCGTCTACATAGCAGGATACGACGGCATTCCCGGCAATCGGTTTCATGGCGCCTCCTCATTCGTCGGATGATTCATCGTGCTGAGACAGATGCCCGTAAGTATCAGAGTGTAAAACAGCGATGTGGAGGAAACGCTGCTGTAGCAGAGTTCCCCGGCCTGCCAGGCAGCGGTCAGAAACGCTCCCGAAACCGCCAGACGCCTGCTGAACCTGTTCGCCCGGATCAGCGAAAGCAGAAGATAGAACCCGACCGGAAGCGCCGGCAGATAAGCAACCCAGCCCTGCAGGCCTGCCTGAAAAACGTTTCCTTCGCCGATCGTAAAAATCCATCCGGTCTTCAGGTTCGCGATCATAGCCGCGGAAAACAGAGCGCAGGGAATTCCGTACAGCAGTTTCATTTTCCGCCCGCTGATCCTGCCCGGGCCGAAACGGCCGTCCAGGTACACCAGGAGCAGGAAGGAAAACAGAACCATTGTGATATAGTAAACCGTGTTCCCCGCGATCATCAGTTCCCTTACGAGCGGAACCCTGATAAATTCCAGAATGAAGGACAGAAGTTCCCCCGCGGACATCACGATATTGGTCAGGAAGAGGCCTGTCAGCAGTCTGTCCTCCTGCAGTCCGCGCTTCCGGTACGGGGATGTGCAGATCAGAACCCCGCACATCAGGAGAAGGGAAGCCAGAATGATGATTATGGTTCCGGCCATGCCGGGGGACATTTCCCTGCCTTTGACGATCCTGAACGAGACAGTCTGTTCGCTGTGCTTGACGGGATCCTTTACCGTCATGACGAAACGGAACGCGCCGATTGTCAGATTCGTGTAATCCACAGGTTTCAGCCTGCTGCGGCTGACGGTGGTCTCCGTCGGGTCGAAGCCTTCCAGCCGGTAGGAAACCAGCGGATCGGTCAGCGAATAATTGAATACATAAGGATAAACGGTAATCTTGTGCGCGTCGCCGGGCAGGGTGAAACAGCCGGTTTCATCCGGATAATGCCGGGTTCCGTCGGCGTCGATGTAGGGCAGGGCGGCCCGGCTGCTGCCGGTACCCGTGAAAGGCGAGTCAATGTTGACCTTTATAACCCCTTCATTGCCGGAAATGTACAGTTCTCCGTCCGGCGCAAGCCCGCTGTATGAATTGGCCGTGGGTATATAGGGAAGCCCGTTTTCAAATCCGAGAAATACCGGCTCGTCGGGTTCGTCCTCCTCCAGATCTCCGGACGGAACCACGTAAATGCCGCTGCTGCCCAGCACCCAGAGATCGCCGCTGTTGTTCTCGTACACGTCGTAGTTGTTCGTAAAGGGGAATTCCCGGATGGTTTTCACATGAAAATCGGACGTCATGCAGGAAAGCGTGTTTCCGGTGACCACCCAGTAAAGATCCCGGAACCGGCTGCGTCTGATCCGGAGAACGACTTCCGATTTCAGGCCGTCCTCAATGCCGATCTGCTTCAGCCCGTCCGGTCCGGCGACATAGATTCCTCCCCCGTCCGAACCCGCGATCATTTCCCCGCCGTCCCC
The DNA here is from genome assembly GCA_900321945.1 of uncultured Eubacteriales bacterium. Next base: position 1,958 of record ONXY01000380.1, read on the forward strand.
TTCCGCCACCGTCAGGATCATCCTGACGTCAAGCCCTTCCTCCTGTCCGTATCTCCGGACGACGCGGTCCTCCTCGATGACGTTGACGCCTTTGTTGGTGGCGACCAGGATCCGGCCGTCACGGCATTCATACGTTGTGCGGACCGACTCGGAAAGAAGGCCGTCCTCCTCCGTGAACAGTCTGATCTCCTCCCCGTCGTAGCGGATGAGGCCGCGGTACCGTCCCGTACAGATCCAGAGACGGTTTCTGCTGTCCCGGAATACGGAACGGATCCGTATGTCGTCCAGAAACGCCAGCAGGTCGACATTCTCATCGTATGCCCCGAAGGATGTAACCAGCTTCGCGGCAGGCAGGCTGGTCAGCTTCTTTCCGTTTTCGATGACGGTCAGCCCGTGGTCGGTGCCGATAAACAGCCGTCCGTCAGCCGCGCAGGTGGAATTGACGACCTCCGCGGGCAGTCCGTACAGGTCAAAAAGATCCATAAACTGGTTGGGAACAATCTTCATAACGCCCTGACGGGAGGACGTAATCCACAGGTTCCCGTCTCTGTCCGTCATGATATGGCTGAATGAAGTGTTCATCGGAATATTCTGAAGCAGCTGAACGCCGTCCGTCTCCAGCCTGCCGACACCCGTTCTGGCGCAGATCCATACCCGGCCGCCTATGTATTCGAGGCATACCATGCCCTGAAGCGGGGAGACGTACCGGACCTCCCAGGAGTTATAGCCCTGTTCCGGGTTTCCGTGACATATGAATTCCTCCGTTCCCACGTACAGGAGACCGGGATGGTCCGGATCCGGAAGGATGGCAAGCGGCTCGCCGAACTGAAAGTCCCTGTTTCTGAACCAGGCGGCCACCCTTCCTTCTTTCAGCGTGAACATATTGCCCGTGTTTGAAATTCCGTACACAAGCCCGTCGCCGCCGCGGCGCAGGTCTATGATTGTCTGCCCGGCAAAACGTTCGTCCTTCACGGGTGTGTATTCAAGAGACGCGTCGATGGTCCCGATTCCCATCGTTCCGCCGAAGTAGATTGTGCCGTCATCCGCCTCCGCGACGGTGCGGACGCTGAGGGATTCGAAGCCGCTGGATTTGTCCCAGTGATGGACTTCCTCTCCCGAAACAAGGAACAGGCCGGCGTCGTTGCACCCGATCCACAGCCTGTTCTGACTGTCTGTGAACAGGCACCGCACGCTTGTGACGCCTTTGACGGAATCCAGGGTTTCAAAGGAGTTCCCGTCGTAACGGACCAGCCCCGCGTAGCTTCCGATCCAGATGAAGCCGTCGTCTGTCTGCACGATCGCGTTCGTCTCGGAGGAAGGCAGGCCGTTCCGGTTGTTGTACAGAACCGCGGAATACCCTTCGCTGTTTCCGAAGGGATCGACGGACGGCTCGGCGTTCAGATTGCCGGACGCGTTTATCGTCCGCGTCCCGGTCTCACCGGACGCGGCGCGGAGCGGCATCGCTGCCGCGAGCACGGCAAGCAGCAGACAGAGCATCCGTCCCGCCCGGCCGTATCTCCTCTTTCCGTTCAAAGTTCCAGCCATGCATTCAGCTCCTTCGGCTTCCGGAAAACGCGGAGCGCGGTACGCCCCTTTTTCCGGAGTCGTGATGAACCCGGCGCGGTTCTCCGGCCTCCTGTTCGTATTCCCGTCCGGCTGCCGGCATCGCGGGGAAGGAATTCCCGATGTTCCTTCGCCTCTTCCCGCGGCCGGCGGGAAGATTTATTCCTCGACCGCTCCGATTTTCCGCAGTTCCGTCAGCGCTTTTTTCACGTCCCGCGTGATGATCTCTTCCGGCGCGTCGAACCGGGCCTTCATGGCTCCGACGATCTCCGCTTCGGACGTGTTGTTCTTCAGCAGTTCCAGGATCGCGCCGAAGGTTTTGTTCCCCTTCACAAGTCCCGGGAAATCCGCCGCTCCGGTGGGAACAAGGAACGATTCCCCGCCCGCTTCGTGTGTGATGAATTCCTTCTTCAGTCTCATGCTCAATCTTCCTTCATGGTATTGTAGGAGAGTTCCGCCGCGCTGAGATCCGTGTTGCATCCGAGGCGGTACAGTTTTACGTTCATCCGTTCGAGAAGCGTCAGCGTTCTGTCAAGCGCCCGGGGGTCCTCCGGCCGGTACGTCTGCCGGATCAGCGCGGGCAGGGCCTCCGTTTTTGAAATCTTCCGGATGAAGTTCTCTTCCGCCCGTTCCAGAACGCATACGGCCTTCAGGGGGACCGCGGTGTTGCTGCTCAGATGATGCTTGCCGTCCCACGGCGTACCGTACGCCGTTGCGGTTCCGTCCGGGCGAACCCGGATGAAAGGCTTGTCGTCGTTGACCATAACGGCTTTTTCACCCAGAAGCTCCCGCCACAGCCGGGCGTGCGTGCTCTTGCCGGTTCCGCTCGGGGCTGTGAACACGTATGCGTTTCCGTCCGCGGCAACCGCTGATCCGTGAAACAGAAAGACGTCGTATTCCGGCATTCTCTCCGCGATCTTCCGGCAGACGGCCAGGCTTTCCAGATAATCGTCGGAACAGCCCGGGCGGCTGGCCCGGGAATACTCATAAGCGATATCCGCCGGACCGGTCTCAACGGAAAAAGCCGCAGAACCGCGGGCCGCGTAGGAGGAGCATACCGAATGAATGCGCTGATAAACGGAAACAATCCGCACGTTAACGTCGGCAAAGCGATAGATATCCGTCATTTCGCTCTCCACAGAAAGCAGGCAGACGGGACGCGCCGTCTGCCGTTCAGTCGCTGTTATGGGGCGGCGGGAAACCGTTCCCTTCATCGCGGTCCCCCCTCTGCGGCGGGAACCGGAATATGTCGGGAACCATTCAGATTATATTATATACTCCCGGCCCGCGCAACAGTAAACGGCATATTTCCCGGGACAGGGAAAGGAATCGCGCAGGCCGCTGTTTCCTTTATGCCGTTTCTTCCGGGCCGCTTTCTCCGCCGGCCGCTTCCGCCGGCGCTGTCTGTTCCGTTTCGCCGGGCTTTGGCTTTGTCCGCTCCGCTCCGGCGGACTTCGCCTGATCCGCGTTTCTCCAGGCCTCGATGCGTTTTCTGACGGCCAGGGTGGTCGCGATATCGGTAACGCCCGTATAGATCAGCGACCCGCCGATCACGATCACGGTGGTCTCCATCACCTCAAAGGGATTCACCATGCACAGCACGCCGGCCGCGACGGAGATCAGGGCCAGCGCCAGCAGCGCCTTCCAGGCGGGCAGCCCCGCTTTCTTTGCGTCCAGCGCCCGCAGAATGTTGCCCACGCCGCAGCCTGCGAGCAGAACACCGAACACAAAGGGCACCATGGAGAGAACCTTCTCCGGCGAGGCGATCAGAAACAGGCCGAACCCGACGGCCAGCAGCCCCACAATCAGATCGCTCTGAAACAGGAAGGGATATGTGTGATCCTGCCTGAAATACCGCACGGAACGCACTATGCCCAGAATGACCGCGGCGCCGCCCATCACATAGCTGATCACTTTCAGCGTCTGCCCGGGAAACAGCGTCAGCACCAGCCCCGCCAGGACCGTCAGGACAGCCGACAGGATCCAGTTTTCCTTCATCTTCTGTAAAAAAGCTCTGACTTTCACGGGTATTCCTCCTTATGCTTCCGCGGCGGCGCGGCACAGGCGCAGATGGACGGCGGAACCGCCCTGTTCCGGGAGAGCGGCTCTAATTGTTTCCGCCGGTGTAGAACTCGGTCTTCGTTGGATTCGTCTGGATCAGTACGGAGCTCTGACGGAAGGTTTCCACAAGCTCGTCCGCCGCGGCGTAGACCTTATCCGGCGTCGTGTCGCTCAGGTAAATTACCAGCGTGTATTCCCGGAATATCTGTCCGTCGTCGCCGACCCAGCCGCCGTAGGCCTCCTGAACCGTATATCCGCCGAAATGCCGGATCAGAATATCTCTGGCCCGTTCCATCGCTTCCTCCTGGGTGAACACGGGTTTGTTGGTGTCCTTGTCGTTGGTTCCGAGAAAGAGCACGTACTGCACGCCGTCCGCCGCGATTTCCTCCGCGCGCGCCGGAACCGCGGCGGGCGCGGAAACCGTCATCAGAACCGCCAGAGCCGCCGCCAGTGAAATGAGCTTTTTCGTCATCGCATGGTTCCTCCGCTTTCGTCGATTGTTCTTCTCGTGTGTTTATACGGGTATTTTATCACATGCTTCGCAAAGCTTCAAGGAATCCGGGCCGTGGGAAAGCCCGGAAAAACCGCCGCGGTACGCGTCCGGCCAAAAAAAGGAGGGGCGCGCGCGCCCTCTCCCTCCGTTATTTCTCAAACCGCGGTTTCCATCGTCAGAAACTGCGCCGTTTTCATAATCGCCCGCCGGATGCTCCGCCGCTCAGGCAGACAGCAGTCCGCCGCTTCCCGGCGCGGACCGTTCCGCCCGCCGCATTCCCGGACCGCCTGCCTCATTTCCCGTTTTCTCCCGGTCCCGGCTTTTGTCTTC
>ONXY01000062.1 GCA_900321945.1 uncultured Eubacteriales bacterium
GATTCTGAATCTTTCATGGTTCGTCAAACTTTTCAAATACGGCGGAATGTGATAAAATAATCTTTTGTAAACCGGAAGGAGGTTTTTCCATGAATGTTCTGACCGCCGCGCTGCTCGGGCTTCTGCAGGGCCTCTGCGAGTTCCTGCCCGTCTCCTCCAGCGGCCATCTGCTGCTAGCCCGGCTCCTGACCGGAATTCAGACGGACACCGGCGCAATGAAAATGCTCGATATTCTTCTTCATGTCGGAACGCTGATCCCCGTGCTCTGGGTATTCCGGAAAGAATGGATCCGGATGATTCTTCATCCCTTCCGCGATAAAACCCTCTTCCTTCTGATCATCGCCTCCGTCCCCACGCTCGTTGTCTATCTGGCGGCAAAAAAGCTGCTGCCGGAAGCGGACGGCTTCGCCGTTTTTGACAGCGGCTGGTTCCTCGGCGCGAGCTTTCTGCTCACGGCTGTATTCCTGCTGTTCTGCGATCTCCGCGGACGGTCCCCGTCCGGTTCCGGAAACAAACCCGGGATTATCTCCTCCATTGTCATGGGGCTTTTTCAGGGCGTCGGCATGATTCCGGGCGTCTCCCGCAGCGGTTCCACCATTACGGGCGGCGTTCTCACCGGGCTGAAGAAGGACACGGCCGCACGGTTCTCCTTCATGATGAGCGCTCCGGCCATTTTCGGCTCCCTGCTGATGGAGGGCAAGGACGCCCTGGAAGAGGGGCTTCTGAGTGAAATCCAGCTTTTTCCGACGCTGGTGGGCATTCTGATCGCCTGTATCGCCGGCTTCGCGGCCATCCGCTTCATGCTGAAAATCATCTCCCGGGTGCCGCTTTCCTGGTTCGCCCTGTATCTCGCGCTGATCGGCACCGCGTACCTGGTTATGCAGCTGGCCGGAAGTCCGCTGCTTCCCCCGTTTTCCCCGGAGATCGCTCACGGTTAAAAGCTTTCAGCCGTTTTCCGGACATACATCGTGAAAGGAGGTGCCGGAATTGAACAGACTTCTCCGCGCGGCCGCTGTGTTCGCTGCGGTTCTGACGCTGTGCTCCGGCGCCGCTTTTTCCGAGAGCACCCCGGATCCCATTCCGGAACCGACCCTGTCCCCCGAGGCCGCTCCCTACGATCCCGATCATCCCGAAGATCTGGAGCCCGAACAGCTCTATGCCCTTTCAGCCATTCTGATCACGGCGGACAAGGGAGAGGTCATCTTCGAAAAGGACGCCTACGCTATCCGGTATCCCGCCTCCACCACGAAAATTCTCACGGTTCTGCTGGCCATCATAGATATCGAAGATCTGAACCAGGTCGTTACGGTATCGGAATCCGCGCTGAATATTCCGGCGGACTCCTCGACGATGGGGCTGCGCGCGGGCGAGGAAATACGCCTGATCGACGTACTGTACGGCACGATGATGCTGTCCGGAAACGACGGGGCGAACGTGATCGCGGAGGCCGTCAGCGGTTCCGTTCCGGCTTTTGTGAATCATATGAACGAGGCGGCCGTGCAGTTCGGCTGCGTCAATACGCATTTTGAAAACGCCCACGGGTATCACGACGACAACCATTACACGACGGCTTACGACATGGCGCTGATCGCGAAGGAAGCCATGAAGTATGAAACCTTCCGCAAGATCGCCTCCACCGTCACCTACGCGATTCCCCGCACCAATCTGCAGAGAGCGAGAACCATCACCACCAAGTCCGAATACATGCTGACCGGCAGCGACGAAAAGCCGAACAAGTATTATTTTCCCGACGCGACAGGAATCAAAACCGGTTCCCATTCCCATTCGGGATACTGCTTTGTCGGCTCCGCCAGCCGGAACGGCGTGGATCTCATTTCAGTCGTTTTTTTTACGGGGCGCAGAGCCCGGTGGGCCGATACGATCAAGCTGATGAACTACGGGTTCAGCCAGTACGTCAGCATCACGCCGATGGATCTGTATGAAATGAACCCGATCACCATCGAAACCAGCAACTATTCCACGAGCGACGGCAACCGGGGCAAGGTGAAACTGGTCTGTCAGAGCCGGCCGGACACCCCCGCCGCAACCATGATCGCGACGAAAGCGGAGGTCGCGCGGATGGCCTCCAAACTCCAGGAAACGCTTCTGATTCAGTATACCCGGGATTTCCAGGCGCCGGTTGCCGCCGGGGAGATTATGGGTACGCTTACCTGGTACCCGGAAAAGGGAGAACCCGTGATCTACAACCTTGTCGCCTCCCGAAGCGTGGCGGTCCGGGAAAACGTACCCAAAACTCTTGAGGAGATAGCCCTTGAGACTTACGCGGATCCCAATCCGTTCCCTCCTTTCACTCTTTATTTCGCCGTCGTCGTTTTCGGACCTGTTCTGCTCCTCATCCTCGCGGTTGTTCTGCTCTATCTGCTGCTGCGGCGGCTCCGCAGCCGTGGAGCCAAGGCCCCCCGTCCCGTCAACCGATACCTGAAATAATCCGTAACCGATCCTGTCCGCCGCCTCCGCGCGGCATTTTTTTACATTGCAAATCCCGGGTTCCTGTGATAGGATAAAACAAATCGGGCAAATTCATAAAGGAGCGTTGCGCATGAAAGAAATCATTGAGAGCGGCCGGGCTTTTCTGGGAATCGAATTCGGCTCCACGCGGATCAAAAGCGTTCTGATCGGGCCGGATTTCATCCCTCTCGCCTCAGGAAGCCACGAATGGGAAAACGAATACAGGGACGGCGTCTGGACCTACAGCGAGAACGCGATCCGCGAAGGATTCCAGGCCAGCTACGCCGATCTGAAAAAGAACGTGGAAGCCGCCTGCGGCGTGAAGCTCACAAAGCTCGCCGGCATCGGCGTCAGCGCAATGATGCACGGCTATCTCCCGTTTGACGGCGGCATGAATCTTCTTGTTCCCTTCCGCACCTGGAGGAACACCATGACCGCCGAGGCGGCGGAAAAACTGACAAACGCCTTCTCCTTCAACATGCCCCAGCGCTGGAGCCTGAGCCATCTGTATCAGGCGGTTCTGAAGGACGAGCCCCACGTGAAGGACATCCGTTTCCTGACAACCCTGGCCGGATGGGCGCACTACTGGCTTACCGGAGAAAAGGTGCTGGGAGTCGGCGACGCTTCCGGCATTATGCCTGTCGACGCGGACGCCTGCGATTACGACGCGGGCATGGTCCGGATCTTTGACGGGCTTGTGGCTCCGAAAGCCTATCCGTGGAAGCTGAAGGAAATCCTCCCGCGCGTCCTCTCCGCCGGAGAGCCCGCCGGAACGCTCACACCGGAAGGCGCGCGGCTGCTCGATCCCTCCGGGGATCTCAGACCCGGATGTCCGGTATGTCCGCCCGAGGGGGATGCGGGAACCGGAATGACCGCGACCAACAGCGTCCGTCCGCGGACCGGAAACGTCAGCGCGGGAACCTCCATCTTCAGCATGATTGTTCTTGAGAAGCCCCTGAGCAGGGTCTATCCGGAGATCGACGTGGTCACGACCCCGACTGGAAAGCCGGTCGGCATGGTTCACTGCAACTCCTGCACATCCGATATCAACGCCTGGATCCAGCTTTTCAGGGAATTCGCGGAAACCATGGGTCTGAAAGCGGATACCGGCGATATGTACACGCGTCTTTTCCGCAAAGCCATGGAAGGAGATCCGGCGGGCGGCGGCCTCGTCAGCTTCAACTATTACGCCGGAGAGCCGGTCACCGGTCTTGCGGAAGGCCGTCCCATGCTGATCCGTCAGCCCGATGCCAGAATGAGCCTGGCGAACTTCATGCGGGTGCAGATCTACGCGAGCATGGAAACGCTGAAGTACGGCATGGAGATCATGAAGCGGGAGAATGTGGCGATCGATCAGGTGTTCGGGCACGGCGGTCTTTTCAAGACGGAAGGCGTCGGCGAAAACCTTCTTGCCGCAGCCATCCACGCGCCCGTGACCGTCATGCAGACCGCCGGCGAGGGCGGCGCCTGGGGAATCGCGCTGCTCGCCGCGTATCAGGTGCTGAGGCAGGACGGCGAAACCCTTGAGGATTTCCTTGAGAAGCGGGTTTTCGCCGGCATGAAGCAGCGTACCGTCTCGCCCGATCCGAGGGATGAAGCCGGTTTTGACGCTTATATGAAACGTTTCGTCGCGTGCATTCCCGCGCAGCGCGCTGCCGCGGACGGATGGAAATCATGATTTCCCCGCCCTATCAGGCTGTCGCGTTTGATCTGGACGATACGCTCCTTCGCGACGACAGGACAATTTCCGGCTATACCCTTTCCGTGCTTCATGCTCTCGACCGGAAAGGCGTCCGCCTTCTTCCCGTAAGCGGAAGAACGCGTCTGAGCATGAAACCCTATGTGGATCAGATCGGAAACATTCCCCTTTATATCAGCTGCAACGGCGCCGAAATCTGGAAAACGGAGTCCGACGTTCCGCTTCACGCGGAACGTTTCACGGTAGCTCTCGGAAAGGAAATCGCGGCCTTCGGAAAACGGCACGGATGTTACGCCCATACGTACGGGGACTCCTGTTTTTATTTCAATTTTCATTGCGTGTGGGCGGAGCGGTACGCGGAATCCTCCAGTCTTACCGGCGTGTGCGTCGGGGATCTGGAGGAATACATCCGTGAGCCGCGGAACAAAATCCTGATGGTCGACGAAGCCGATAAAATCACCGCCATGCTGGCTGAGGCGGAGGATCAGTTCAGGGGCCGCGCTTCCGTCACCTCTTCCAAGCCTTTGTATCTGGAATTCAACCCGGCCGGGGCCACCAAAGGAAACGCGCTCAGGCTCGCCGCCGGGATGCTCGGGCTTCGCATGGAGGATATCGTCGCGTTCGGCGACAGCCTGAACGACCTTTCCATGCTTCAGTCCGCTGGCCTCGGAGTGATCATGGCCAACGGCCGGGAGGAGCTTCGTCCGCTGTGCGGCGGCGTATGCGGAACCAATCAGGAGGACGGGGTCGCCCGCTGTCTGGAAACGCTGTTCCGGGAGGTGCTTGCTTGATATCGGCAGAAAAGTTCCAGCGGGATCTTGGACTGACCTGTCTGGTGGAAACGACCAAGAAAGAGCTGAATATCCAGTCTCCCGAACTCAACCGCCCGGGCATGCAGTTCTGCGGGTTTTACAGGCATTTCGCCTGGGAGCGTCCCCAGCTGATCGGGATTGTGGAAATGGCCTACCTTGAGCAGCAGGATCCCGTGGAAAGGATCTCCGTCCTGAAGGAATATTTCAGTTATTCGCTGCCCTGCGTCATCATCTGCCGCAATCTCACCCCTCCCCCGGAGCTTCTTGCGCTTGCCGCGGCGTCTGATATACCGGTTTTCCGCACGGATATCATTACCAGCCGCTTCACCGCGACGCTCATTCATTACCTCACACGGGAGCTGGCGCCTCATGAACTGCGTCACGGCGTGCTGCTTGACGTGTACGGAATCGGCGTGCTTCTTTCCGGCAAAAGCGGCGTGGGAAAAAGCGAAGCCGCCCTGGAGCTCGTAAAACGCGGGCATATGCTCGTCGCGGACGACGTGGTGGATATCTGCAGGGTTTCCGACAACAAGCTGATCGGAACCTGTCCGGAGTCCATCCGCCATCTGATGGAAATCCGCGGAATCGGACTCATCGACGTGCAGGCCATGTTCGGCGTGAGCGCGGTTACCAACAGCAAAACGATCGATCTCATGCTGGAGCTGGAAGTCTGGGACGAGCACAAATTCTACGACCGGGCCGGTCTTATGGACGAAACCACTGAGATTCTGGGCGTGCCGGTGATCCGGCAGGCAATGCCGGTCCGGCCGGGCCGGAATCTGGCCATCATTATCGAAGTCGCGGCCCGGAATCTGAGTCTGAGAAGGATGGGCTATTATCCGGCCAGGGAGTTAAATCAGCGTCTCTTTACATCACAGGCCGATTATCAGGAAGAAATGGGAGGAATCGATTCATGATCAGAATAGGACTGGATATCGGAGGAACGGGCATCAAAATCGGTGCGGTCAGCGGTGAGAACAGGATCATCGCGGAGACGTCCATTCCAACCGTCACTGACATTCCCTTCGGCGAGCAGGTGGACCGGATGGCCCGCTGCGTCCGGGAACTGCTGAACCCGGAAACGGATCCGGAGCTTTCGATGGATAATGTTGCTTCGATCGGCGCGGGCATTCCCGGCCTGGCAAATCACGACGGCGTCGTGATCAACTGCACCAATCTCGGATGGCACTATATGCCTCTCCGCGAGGAGTTCCGGAAAAGAATCGACAAACCTTTCTTCGTTGACAACGACGCCAACGTCGCCGCCCTGGCGGAAAGCGTCGCCGGCATCAGCGCCGGTTCCTCCTCCAGTGTCTTCGTCACGCTGGGCACGGGAATCGGCTCGGGGATTATCATCAACGGCAGAATCTGGAAGGGGTATCACGGGATCGGCGGCGAGCTGGGACATATGATTCTGGAGCTGGACGGAGTTCCGTGCACCTGCGGGAACCGCGGCTGCGTGGAGCGCTACTGCTCCGCGACCGCTCTGATCCGGATGGCCAGAGAGCAGGCTGACGCTCATCCCGATTCGCTGATTCTGTCCCTCGCCGAAGGCGATCCGATGAAGATCAGCGCGAAAACCGTCTTTGACGCGAAGCGCGAGGGCGATCCCGTGGCGGAAAAGCTGTTCCGCCGCTACGTTTCCTGCCTGAGCCAGATGCTCGCCAGTCTTGTCAACTTCCTGGATCCGGAAATCATCGTTCTCGGAGGTGGCGTAAGCAAAGCGGGAAGCATGCTCCTGGATGCCGTGCGCAGCGAGATCCCCCGGTATGTTCTTTATAACGATCAGCCGCTCCCGCGGATAGAGATTGCCGCGCTGAGCGCGGAGGCCGGCATTATCGGCGCGGCCATGCTCTCCTGACCGCTCTTTTTCCACAGACAGCGGAAGAGCCCCTCCTCAGAGGGGCTCTTCCGCTGTTTCCGAACCAGGTTATCAGGCCTCGAGCATGAACGCGGTGTACGCCTTCACGGCCTCGTAAAGATCCGCCTTGCTGATAATCTCCATGGGAGCGTGCATACTCAGCACGGCCACGCCGCTGTCGACGACTTCCATGCCGTACAGCGCGCAGATATAGGCGATGGTTCCGCCGCCTCCTGCGTCCACCTTCCCGAGTTCCGCCGTCTGCCACTGAACGCCGTTTCTGTCCATGATTGCGCGAAGCCTGCCCAGAAATTCGGCGTTCGCGTCGTTGGATCCGCTCTTTCCGCGGCTGCCCGTATACTTGTTATAGCATACGCCGCGTCCCAGGAAGGCCGCGTTCTTTTTGTCAAAAACGGAAGCGTAGAGGGGATCGAATCCCGCGCTGACGTCGCAGGACAGCATTCTGCTGTTCCGGAGCACACGCCGGACCTTCAGCCCGCTGTATCCGCCCGTCAGCTCCAGGATCTCGGCCACAGCGTCCTCCAGATAACGGGCCCTCATGCCGGTGGCTCCGACGCTGCCGATTTCCTCCTTGTCCACAAACATACCGCAGCAGGTCGTTTCCGGAACGTCCGGCAGCGCTTCGACCGCTTTCAGTTCCGCGAAACCGCAGACCCGATCGTCGTGCCCGTATCCCAGAATCATGCTCCGGTCCAGGCCGAAATCCCTGGCCTTCCCCGCGGGAACCGCCTCGATTTCCGCGGAGAGGAAATCCTCCTCCTCCAGACCGTACTTCTCCCGGAGGATCCGGAGAAGCGTGGCTTTGACCGCTTCCTTTTCCTCGTCCTCAGCAGGGCGTCCCGCCATGATCAGATCAAGGTTTTCTCCCGTTACCCCTTCGGAAAGCTTCTTGTCCATCTGATCATGCGCCAGGTGAATCAGCAGGTCGCTGATTCCCACCACGGGATCGTTCTCATCCTCTCCGATCACGATCCTGACTGTTTCGCCGTTCTTCTTTACAACCGTCCCGTGAAGAGCCAGCTCCCGCGCCACCCACTGATATTTCTTGATCCCGCCGTAATAATGCGTGTCCGCGTAAGCCAGGTCGCTCTCCTCATATACGGGATTCTGTTTCAGGTCAAGCCTCGGGGAATCGATATGCGCTCCGACGATGTTCATTCCGTTCTCAAGAGGCTTTTTTCCGATGTGGAAGCTGAGCACGGCCTTTCCCATCCGGCAGACGTAAACCCTGTCCCCCGGTTTCAGGACGCGGCGGTCCGAAACCGCCTGATCCAGGGATATGTAGCCGAGCGCTTCAAGCCTCTGAACCAGCGCTTCAGCCCATTCCCTCTCTGTTTTGCAGGCGGTGAGCATTTTCTTGTACTCTTCACCGAGAGCTGAGACCCTGTTCAGGTCTTCCTCCCTGTACATTTTCCAGGCATTTGGTCTTTCCATTTTCCGATCCTCCC
>ONXY01000381.1 GCA_900321945.1 uncultured Eubacteriales bacterium
AAGCTGATCGGATCCGTCCGGGTCTGCGAAATCGGAGATGATGGTGTGGCAGTCCAGAGCATGGACGGGGCAAAGACTGTGCTGCCCTGCGACGACGTGGTCGCCGCCTTCGGCATGAAGAAGAACGATAGGCTCCTTAAACAGATGCAGGAACTGATGCCTGACGTCATCGCCGTTGGTGACTGCAATGTAGTCAAGAACATCAAGAATGCAAATCAAGTTGCTTTCAACCTCGCGCTCGATCTGTAATCTAAGAGACCGGGAAGTCTCTAAAAATTATTATAAAGGAGAGGAATCATGGAAAACTCCAAAGTGAAGAACAGATCAATGATGACCCTGGCAATTCTGTTCGTCTCCGCTCTTGAAATGGGCGGAATGGGCCTGCAGCCCGCCCTCGCGGACATCGCGAAGGCATTCCCGAACGTTCCCACCGTGTGGATGCAGGAGATGTCCAACTGGCCCGGCTTTGCAATGTTGCTCGGTTGTGCCATATCCACCCTGCTCGCCACAAAAATCTCGAAGAAAGTGCTGTGTCAGTTTGGTGTTGCGCTTGTCGTGGCCTATGCGGTTTGCGGCTACCTGTTCCACAACAGCTTCCTTGAACTCATGTTGTGGCAGACCCTTCTGGGCCTTGGCTTCGGCTTCCTGATGCCCACTTCTAACGGCATCATTGCAGAGAACTACGATGAAGAAGGCCGCAGCAAGATCATGGGCATTCAGGACCTGTTTACCAATGGCGGCGGCATGTATCTGACCCTCGTCGGCGGTCTGCTGGCTGCCAGAGCCTGGCACAACACCTATCTTGCCTTCCTGTATGCGCTTATCCCCCTCGTCCTCGGCTGCATTTATTTCCCTGCCGACAAGCCTGCCAAGGCAAACGGTGAGAAGTCCCACCTGAAGATTGCTCCGATCACTTGGCTCATCGGCGTGATCATCTTTGTCTTCATCAACTCCTACGGCGTTATGGGTGCCAACATTTCCTTCATCATTACCGAGCGCGGCCTCGGTTCCGCTGCCCTCACCGGCACCGCCATGGCGATCTTCCTCGTCGGCGGCATGTTCGGAGGCCTGATCTTCAATGCCTTTGAAAGAAAGCTTCACGAGTATGTGCTCTGCTGCGGCTTCCTGGCGCTGGTTCTCGGCTTCCTGATCATCTACTTTGCGAAGTCCCTGCCTGTCATCTTCATCGGCGCATTTGTTGTCGGTACGTCCATCGGCTTCGAGATGCCAGGCACCCTGCTTTATGCCACCAACTACAACACGGTTGCAGCTGCTACCGCGGGCTGCGCGGTCATTCACATGGCCGGCCAGCTCGGCACGGTTTGCTCCGCTCTGTTTTACACCCCTGTCTCCGGCCTCATCAAGCCGAATGACACCTCCTTCCGTTTCCTCTTTGCGGCAATCTGCTGCGCTGTGTTTGCCGTCCTGACTGCGGTTGCGGTCAGCTTCATCCGCAAGAGCAAGAAGGCCGCATAACCGCGCCTGACTGCTTAGTGCCCGAATAATAGCCTCGGTCATGCCTTCTCATCCGGAAGGCATGGCTGAGGTGCGGTTATATCCTGAGAAAAGAAAGGTGAATCGGATGGACAAAGCTACAAAGAGACGGACGATAATCGGAATTATCGTCCTCGTATTTGCGAACTCGGCAGCCGGCGGCGCCGAATGGTGCTCCTCCGCGTTGGCCGACATCGCAAATGTGTTTCCGAATGTTCCTTACAGCATTATTACGCTTGTAAACAACATACCCAATCTGTGTGCAGTGGTCTTCACCGTCGTCGCTGGCATCCTGGTGAACCGGAAAATCACGCTGCGGAACATGCTGTTGATCGGCATAGGCTGCCACTGTATTGGCGGCGTACTGCCGGCGCTCTTCGGCGACACTAGTCTGGCAATGCTGTTCCTTGGCCGCTTTGCTTTTGGTATCGGTTATGGCCTCATGCAAGGCATCGGCATCTCCATGAGCCTGAAACTGATTGAGGACACCCGTTTCAGAAGCCATGCGATGGGATGGGCTGTCGCTGCGCAGTATGCCATGAATATGATCGCTCAGGTCGTGGTCGGTCATCTCTGTGCCATCAAGTGGAACTACAGCTTCTTTGTATATCTCTGGAGTGCAATTCCTTTCCTGGTGGTACTGTTCCTCTGCCCGAAATTCGAGCTTGACAAAGATGACACCTCCAGCACCGGGAGCAAACTGGAAAGCATGGCCAGATCGGGCTCTCTCGGCACCGCGATCCGGAGTCTGCCGCCTATCGTATGGGTGTTCTCCATCATTGCAATTGTGTACATGATCTGCTACTATCCCATGTTTCTGGTCATTGCCAACATCATTGTCGGCCGCGGCATCGGCAATTCCGTCACTGTCGGCAACGCCATGGTGTTCTACAGTGTGGCTACTATTCTGGGCGGCATTGTTTTCGGTTTCGCACAGAAGCTGCTGAAAAACAAGACCATGTGCATCATGCTGACCCTAACGGGTTTGTCAATGTTGGGTCTTTACATGTCCCATAGTTTCGGTTCTGTCGCTGGATGGCTGGTACTCAGCGGCATTGCCTCCACCGGCATTATTCCTGCATGCATCAACGCCTTCAGCGACAGTGTCCGGGACGACAGCAAGTTTCTGGCCACTTCCATTGCTGAATCAGGCATCAATATCGGCGCCTTCCTTGGCACACCGTATATTGCACTCATTGAGCTGTTTGGCGGGAAGGCTGACACGGCAATGTTCATCTCCCCGATTATCATGCTGCTGCTCGGACTCGTGACGCTGAAGTACTACAAGTCAAAAGTCTGAGCGCCCTGCGGGTGCCTACGGC
>ONXY01000382.1 GCA_900321945.1 uncultured Eubacteriales bacterium
CAGCAGGTGGACCGGGAGCGGAAGGGGAAGCAGAGCACCGTGCAGATCCACCTGAACCGGATTGCCTGCCCGGAGAACGATCCCCTGGAAATCGAGGCGGAGAAAGCCCGGAACGGGGAGCTGCTGACGGACCGGGCGGTGGCCCTGACGGAGGAGATCCTGGCGAAGGACGGGGAGACGCTGCGGGGGATCGCGGAGGGGGAAAAGGCCCTGGAGGAGCAGATCGCGGCGCTGGACCGGCTGATCGGGAAAGCGGCGGAGCGGCAGAAGGCCCGGGAGAACCGGGAGGCCGCCCGGCAGGCGCTGGCCGCCCAGGCAGCCCGGAAGGCGCCGCTGGAGGAAGCCCTGGCGCGGGAAAAGGCCCGGGAAGGGGAAACGGAAGAAAAGAACGCCCGGCTGGCCCTGATCCGGAGCGAGACAAAGGAATATGAGGCGCTGGAGCGGAAGGAGCGGGAGCTGGCCGCGGCCAGGCAGCGCCTGCAGGCGAAGGAAGCGGAAATCACCGGCATGGCGGCCCGGGAAAGCAGCATGCGGGAGGCGCTCACCGGCCTGAAGGAAGAGGAAAGCCGCCTGAAGCAGGCCGGGGACAAAGCCGCGCAGCTGCAGGTGGAAAAGGAGCGGGCCCTGGGACGGCAGCGGGCCCTGGAGGAACTGCAGAAGGACCTGGGGGACCTGGCGGAGGCCCGGAGGGGAGTGAAAGCGGCCCAGGAGGCGTACCGGCAGGCCCGGGCGGAGGCGGAGGAACTGCGAAAGGCGGCGGAAGCGTGCCGGCAGGCCTTCCATGACGAGCAGGCAGGGATCCTGGCGGAGGGCCTGGAGGACGGCATGCCCTGCCCGGTCTGCGGGTCGGTGCACCACCCCCGGAAGGCGGAAAAGAGCGAGCAGGCGCCGGACGAAAGTGCGGTGCGCCTGGCGGAGAAGCGGGCCCGGGAGGCCCAGGAACGGGAATCCGCCGCCAGCGGAAGGGCCGGGGCGGAAAGCGCGAAAGCCGCCGAGGCGGAGCGCCTGGTCCGCGGACAGGCGGAGGAACTGCTGGGCGGATATGAGGAAGAGAAAACGGAAAAGCGCCTGGCGGAGCAGCTGGCGGAAACTGCCGGAAAGCTGAAGGAGCTGGACGGAGCCCTGCGGGCGGAGAAAGCGCGGACGGACCGGATTGCCGCCCTGGGGGGGGAGATTCCGGCTAAAGAAAAAGCCCTGCAGGCAGCGGCGGAGGCCCTGGCGGCGGCCCGGCTGGAGGCGGAAGCGGAAAAGGCCCGGATGGAGACAGAGGGGAAAGCGCTGGCGGAAGCCCGGGGCCGGATGACCTATCCGGACGCGGCGGCGGCGAGAGCGGCGGCGGAAGCGCTGGAAAAGGCGATCGCGGAGCGGAAGCAGGCCCTGGACAGCGCGGCCGCGGCCCTCAGCGACTGCGAGAGCGGCATGAAGCGCCTGGAGGGCATGATCTCCCAGGCGGACGAACTGCTGAAGGAAGCGGAGACGGAAGACCCGGAGGCGAAGAAGGCGGAAAGGGAGGCCCTGGCGCGGCGGAAGGCGGAGTCGGCTGCCCGCCGGCGCGCCGTGGAGCAGCGGATGGCCACCAACCGGGACATCCTGGGCCAGGTGGGCAAGGCCTCGGAGGAGCTGGCGGCCCTGGACCGGAAATGGCAGTGGATGACCGCCCTGTCGGACACGGCCAACGGCACCCTGAGGGGAAAACAGCACGTGATGTTTGAAACCTGGATCCAGATGACCTTTTTTGACCGGATTCTGCGGCGGGCCAACGTGCACCTGATGCAGATGAGCGGCGGAAAATACGACCTGGTGCGGCGGGAGGTGCCGGAGAACAACCGGAGCCAGAGCGGCCTGGACCTGGACGTGCTGGACCACACCAACGGCAGCGTCCGCAGCGTGAAGACCCTCTCCGGCGGCGAATCCTTCGTGGCGTCCCTGTGCCTGGCGCTGGGGCTGTCGGAGGAGATCCAGATGAGCGCCGGGGGGATCCGGCTGGACACGATGTTCGTGGACGAGGGCTTCGGCTCCCTGGACGAGGAGACGCTGCGGCAGGCCATGCGCGCGCTGAACAGCCTGTCCGAAAGCCACCGGCTGATCGGGATCATCTCCCACGTGGCGGAGCTGCGGCGGGCCATTGACCGGCAGATAGTGGTGAAGAAGCTGCGGGACGGCGGCAGCACGGTGGAGGCCGTGGTGGTGTGATGGCGTTTTGGCCGGGTTTATGATAAAATGTCAATAAATGGTAAAACCAACAGCGTATTCAAAACAGATTATGAATCAGAAGGAGGCTGCAGACCATGTCACAGTTCCGTTTTTCCGTCGGCCCCTGGAACGTTCATACCGGCGCCGATTCCTACGGCCCCGAGACCAGAAAGGCCATTGACCTGGAAACCAAATTCGCCCGCTTCAAGGAGCTGGGCTTTGACGCGGTTCAGTTCCACGATGACGACGCGGTGCCGAACATGAACCAGCTGTCCGAGGAGGAAATCAAGGCGGAGGCCCGGAAGGTGAGGGCGCTGCTGGACAAATACGGCCTGAAGGCGGAGTTTGTGGCCCCGCGGCTGTGGATGGACCCGCACACCACCGACGGCGGCTTTACCTCCACCTGTGCGGCGGACCGGGAGTTCGCCATGTGGCGGGCCTACCGCTCCATTGACATTGCCCGGGAACTGGGCTGCGACCTGATTGTGCTGTGGCTGGCGCGGGAAGGCACCCTGTGCGCGGAGGCCAAGAGCCCGGTGACCGCCACGAAGCAG
>ONXY01000166.1 GCA_900321945.1 uncultured Eubacteriales bacterium
GAGGAAGCTGCTGTTATGAAAAAGATTATTGTACTGGCTCTGAGTGTGATGATGCTCCTGACCTGCGCGGCCGCATACGCCGGGGAGGCGGAAAAACAGTCCGTCACCATGGCGGGCGCCTTTTCCATCAGCTATGACAAGCTGCCTGAATACTACACCCTGGAAAAAGTGCACGACGACGAGCTGCAGTTTACCGCGCTGATCCGTTCCACGGACGCCGCGAAGCCCGCCATGATTCTGGATATTTCCTTCAGCGACGAGTGGGCGGGGATCGATACGCTGGCTGACGTCACGGAACAGGATATTCTTGAGATCCAGGAGGATTTCTACCGGGTGACCGAGCTGGACGCGGGCGATCTTGTGTTCTCCGACGCCGAAACCGGCATGGGCACAAAACTGATGGTCGCCCGGGACAAGGACGGTTCCATGGGCGCCGTCTACTGCATCTACAAGGGGCATGAGGTCGAAATCGACCTTTTCCCCGGCGCGGCCGGCAATCCCGTGACGGAGGAAGATATCCAGACCGTGATCCGGTTCCTCACGGATATCGAGTTCACGCCTCTGGAAGCGGCTCAGTAACCGGGATCTCATACCGGACCGCGGGGAACGGGGCTGAGATATGCGGCGGCGGACCGGCGGTCCGCCGCTCCGCCCGGCTGTCCGGGAGACCCGGGAACGCCGCTTTTCCGATACCGCACAGCGGGAAAAGTGTATAAAACCGCTGAAATACGCCCGGGAGAAGGGCTTTCGGCGGAAGACCCGGAATCATAAAGACCGGATTCTATATCCGAGGAATTCGGCTATACGGACGAATATCTGAAAACCATGATCGACGAGCTGTTCGCCGACGATTCGGACGACTATAACAAAGGCGTCAGCACCACCGTTTACGGCACCAAGCTGGCCGTCGTCCGCTTTAACGACGCCGAAGCCCCCTACGCCTATCTCTTCACCATGTGGGAAGGCTATGAGATCGGCGTTACGGTGGCGTGCATGGACGCCGACGGTTCCTACAGACCGATCACGGACGATCAGGTTCAGAGAGTGGTGGATTTCCTGAGCGAAGTCTGGATGGCCAACAAGGAAGCGGATGCTCCCGCCGCCTGATCCGGTCTTTTCATCCCGGTTCATTCCGTCCGGTACCGGCCAGAAGGCCGTACCGGACTTTTCTTTTGCTTTTCCGGCCGCCGGACGAAGCGGGACAACCGGGGCCAAAGCGCCGCGGGTTCAGCAAAGCTTTTCAGTACGATGATTCATGCAGAGTAAAGCCCTCCCGCCGTTTGCTCAGAGCGGCCCCGCGAAACCGCCGGCATTCCCTGGTTTTCCGCGGTACGCCGCGGCCGAGGATTATCCCAGACGCCTGCCGGGACGTCCGGAACGGAACCGAAGCGTGCTTACGAGACAGCCGGCATTCCGGGAGCTTTCCGCGGCACGCCGCCGCGGCCGCGGATCGTCAGACGGAAAAGGCATCCCGGCGCCTGCCGGGATGCCTGAAAGGGAACCGGGCCGGACGGCCCGCCCGCTCCGTTACTGAGCCACGTCGAAATCCTGGTGGATCACTTCGATTTCCATGTCGTCGTTCAGGGTAATGATTGTGGCGTAGTAGTCGAATCCGTTGCTGGTTTTTTCCTTTTCGGCCTTGGCGGCCAGAACGTTTTCGAGACCTTCCGTCACGGCGGGCTCTTCCTTATCCGGGTCGGTGTTGTCCTCATACCGGATTCCGGCGGCCGCCGGGAGATGAAGAATGCCGAACGCGTGCATGTACCGCCTGTCGTCGTCCGTGCTCTGGGCGGCCATGCCGTCATCGCCGACCTGGAAGAAAACAATCTCATATCCGTCTTCCGTGACGACGAGGATATCTCCGCTCTCCTCTTCCGTCTTTTCCTTTACCTTATACAGATATCCTCCGGCCAGAAGGGTGTCTCCGACCTCCAGTTTCTCAATCTTATCGATGTCAAAACAGTCGTCTTCGTAGAGCGTGACCGTGAAGGTTTTCGATTCCGCGTCGTATTCACCGACCGTCGCGTTAACCGTTACGCCGGCCAGTCCGCCGGTTTCGGCGCTGCCGGGCTCCACGGTCTTCGCGAGAGCCAGGGACGCCGTGAAGATCATCAGGGCGGCCAGAATCAGGGACAACGTCTTTTTCATGATGGTTTCCTCCTCGTTTTTTATATCCTGTCAGAGCGTGACCGCTCCGGCATAATTTGATACGCGTCAGCGCGGGCGGCGGGCGGATTTTCCGGA
>ONXY01000155.1 GCA_900321945.1 uncultured Eubacteriales bacterium
CGCCGGGTCGGACATCATCTTTACATAGAACCAGCCGTCCTCCGGACGGGGAATATACAGCCGCAGTTCCTCCGGTGCGGAGACCGTTCCGGCGCCATAGAGAATCATGAGTCCGGCGCAGCCGGAGATCTGCTCATATTCCATCGCGGGGAATGCTTCTTTCATCTCGTCGGAGACGAAATAGATCTCGTCTCCGTCCCAGTTCTCTCCGGCTTCCTGCCGGCAGGCGTTCAGATCCGCCCGGGTCCGGAAAGACACGTCGCCGATCAGAAGTTTTCCTCCCGGATTCAGAAGCCTGAGCAGTTCACGGATCAGAGACCGCTTCCGGACGTCGTCCAGATGATGCAGCGCGTAGGTCGATACGATAAAGTCGTAGGTCCGCGTCCGCAGATCCGGCGCGAGTCCCTTTGAGAAATCTCCCTGCACCAGAACTGCGTCCGGCATCTTTCCCCGGGCAAGCTCAATCATCCGGGCTGAAAAATCCTGTCCGTATACGGCGCAGCCTTTTTCATAAAGCTTCGCCGTAAGAACGCCGGTTCCGAAACCCAGGTCCAGAACCGCGGCGCCGGGCTTTCCCGTCACGATCCGGAATATACGCCCGAGCACCTCCTTATACCCGGCGAAGGGGTACGTGTTTTCTTCATCCGAAATGCCGACGGCTCTGTCATATCCGTCGGCCCAAAGATCAAAGCCTTTATGATCCAGCATGAAATCCTCCGGAAGAAAGATTTATAAGGCGTGAGACCGTCTGCTCGGCGCGGACGCCGGCCCGCGTTCACGCGGCGGCATGAAGGGAGAGCCGTTCCGCACAGGATTCATCCGTACCGTACTGCGCGGAAGTATATCATATTTCCGTTCATCCGTCCAACGCGGTTCAGATACTCGGATTGATTGAATTCCGCAGACGTTCTGTGATATAATACTTCCCGGAAACAACACGCGGCGCACCCGCCGTCCCGTCTGAAAACAGAAAACGCTTTGGGACGACAGTGCGGTCCCGCGCGGCGGATTCCGGCGGAGGGAGGAAAAAGGAAATGAGAAGGATTCTGATTCTTGCTCTGATCACGATGGCCGCCATGACGGCAGCGGCCCCTGCGTGTGCTGAGACGCAGAATGAACCGGCGGCGCGCGGAACGAAGGATATCATTAAAGAACTGACCGTCTATTACGGAAACTACGGAGACGAAGCAGAACAGAAGACCCGTGAGCTGCTGAAGGAACTTTACGCCGTTGACCCGGCGGCCGGCGCAAAGTGGGAAAGCATCATGAAACTCTGGAAAACCGTGAACACGGATCTGACCATCAACGAAGGCGTTCTTCCCGACGGTCTGCCGGACACGGATGAGCTGTGCCTTGTCGTGCTCGGGTTCCAGCTGAATCCGGACGGCAGTATGAAGGACGAGCTTGTTGAAAGACTGAAGGTGGCGAAGGCCGGCGCGGAAAAGTATCCCAACGCCTGTATTGTCTGCACCGGAGGCGGAACCGCCTCCGGGAACGCGTCCGCGACGGAGGCCGGGAGAATGGCGGAATGGCTGGCCGCGAACGGAGTGGATCCGCATCGGGTGATCGTGGAGGATCATTCCCTGACGACGGCGCAGAACGCGGTTTTCACATACCGGATTCTGGCGGAGCGGTTTCCGCGGGTGAGACAGCTGGCAATCATCTCCAGCGATTATCATATCGCGACGGGGACGCTGCTCTTCGGGGCGGAAGCCATCCTCCGGGCTGAAGAAGCGGGAAAGGAAACGATGACCGTCGTTTCCAACGCCGCGTATCACGCGCCTTCCGGAAAACTGTCAGCCATGTTCCAGGCAGGCGCGCTGATCGAGCTTTCCGGGGACGCGGAAACGGCGTTCGACATCTATTATGAAAACTATGATATTCACGAGCTGCCGCCGCTTTCCGATTGAGCCGGAAAAAAGCCGGAAAAAAAACGAAAAACGGTTTTCGCATTTTTACTGCCACGGAGCGCTCTGCTCCGTATTTACATGTGATGAGAGCGATAAACGCTCCGGGATGAAAGAAACCGCCGCGGCGGAATGATGAAGGAGGAAACCCCAATGAAGAAACTGATCGCAATCGTTACGACCCTGTGCCTGATGCTGTCCGCAGCGGCTTTCGCGGAAGGAAACACGGGATTCACCGTCCGGGAAGGAATCACTTTCGGGATGACCGAGAACGAACTGACCGCCGCGCTCGGCGATACCTGGTTTGAGCTGGACGTAGAGCGTACCCGCGGCGCAACTTTCAACGAGGTGGAAACCGAGCATGTGACCGTGAACGGCCTGCGGGCGGACGTCCGGTACCTCTTCTTCAACGACCGGCTGGCCGCCGTCAACGTGGATTTTGACGAGCACATCAACGCCTATGATCAGGTCAGGACTCTGCTGACCGGGACGTACGGCGAGCCCTCCGCCGTGGATCCGGCCCTGCTGGGCAACGGTGTCTACGCCGTGGACGACGACGGAAGAATCGAAGGCCGGACGGAATGCTGGGTCTCCGACGACGTAATGATCATCCTCGAGAGGGACCGGGACGGCGACGCGGACGTTCATCTGATCGACCTGACGGCGGAGTACATCCACTGATCCCGGAAACCGACGCATCATGAAGCGGAAACCGCGCCGCCTCTGCAGACGACTGCAGGGGCGGCGGTTTCTGTGAGACAGAAAAAGACAGGAAGGTGAGCAAGAATGAAGAAACTTTTGGGACTGCTGACTGTGCTGGCGCTGATCCTGACGGCGGCCGCGGTTGTCGGCGAAGGAGCCGAGGACGCGCGGATCACGGGAAAGTTTGAGGACGGCGCCTATGTGCTGACCGTAAAAACGGATCCGGACGACGCCGGGGAATGGCGGGCGGACGAGATGGCACAGGACGACACCGTGGTGAAGCTCGCGTACTCCGGCCTGGAGAACGGCGTTTTCACAGCCCGCTACGAGCCGGCGGGGGACGGGGAAATCTGCCTGAACCTCCGGCATTTCAACGCGCATGACTGCTGCGACATGCTGCATTCCTTCGTCCTGCTGGTGAAGGACGGAAAAGCGCAGGAGGTGACGGGCGGTTCCTGGACCGTCTCGCCGGACGAAGGAGAACTGGATCCGCTTTTCTCCGGGGAATGGCAGGAGAAGGATACGCAGTTCACGGTGCTGGACGTCATGAAGAAAGCCGGGGACGGCTGGGACGTTGAAATCATTTCCCCGATGTCCCACGGCGCGTGGGTGATCCGGGCATCGGCGTACTACGACTGCGACTACGACGGCTTTATCTATACCGACGGGGTAAAATACGATCTGGTTCCGGAAGGAACGCCGAAGGAAACGGGGACGGGCCTCAGCGGAATCCTGCGGTTTACCGGAACCGGGGAAGACGCGCTGCTGACCTGGTGCGACTGGGAATCCGGAAGCGAAGAGACCGTGTTTGAGAGAGCGCCCGAACTGCCGGCGGACGGCGGCTCCTCTGAAGGAGCGGCAGCGGAAGCGCTGCCGGCATACGGCTATACCGGAGACGACCCGCTTGAAGGAGCAGTCGCGGAAGCACTGGCGGCCGGGGAATACGCGGAGCGGTTCCTGACGGAGCCCGGATACGCGTCGATCCCGTGCCCGATCATCCACAGGACGGAGACGACCGACGAAACGCACGCGAAGGTTTACGGCACATTCTGGGTCCTGAACTACGTGAAGAGCGGAGACACGCTGAAGTGCATCTCCGGCGGGGAGTATCCCGGGATCGCGCTGCTGGAAAAGAACGGCGGCGAATGGCGGATGACGTCGCTGGAGGAAGCCGGGGACGGCGAAGACTATACGGCGGATATCCGGCGCTTCGCGGGCGGCGACAGGGAACTGGAGGAGAAGTATTTCGCCGCGGCGGATCTGCTGGAGAAATCCAATCAGGAAATCCGCACGCGGTTTGTCCGGGCGTACGCCGAGGCCAACGGACTGGCCGTGACCGCGTATCAGGATTACGGCTGGGATCCGGTCCCGCTGAAATAAGCCGAGGACAGTTTCCTCAGCGCTCTTTATTCGGAATCAGAAGGGGCACGGGGGGAAAAAACGATCAATACAGAACAGGCTGCAGACTGCGGTCTGTTCTGTTTCTTTTCTGAAAAACAGGTGAAAAGGATGCAACGGAAGGGAAAAAAGTGATACAATAAGAACAGAAAGTATTCCTTATCCCCGGGAAAGGAGGCGGAGTGTGAGCTACATCATCTTCGACAACGTCTGCAAGACATACGGTACGGGCGATCAGGCCGTGCACGCGGCGGACCACGTCTCCTTTGAGATCGGGAAAGGGGAGCTTTGCGTCGTGCTGGGACCCAGCGGGGCCGGGAAAACCACGGTGCTGAATCTGCTGGGCGGGATGGACAAGGCCACCTCCGGAACCATTCTGGTCGACGGAAAGGAGATTACGGGACTCTCCGCGAGCCAGCTGACCGAATACCGCAGGCTGGATGTGGGCTTCGTTTTCCAGTTCTACAACCTGATGCCGAACCTGACGGCTCTTGAAAATGTGGAGCTGGCCCGGCAGGTTTCCCCGAAGGCGCTTGATCCCCGGGAAGTGCTCCGGCAGGTCGGCCTGGCCGACAGAATGAACAATTTCCCCGCCCAGCTGTCCGGCGGCGAGCAGCAGCGGGTTTCCATCGCCCGGGCGCTGTGCAAGAATCCGGCGCTGCTGCTGTGCGACGAGCCCACAGGGGCTTTGGATTCCAGAACCGGCGAACAGGTGCTGGCGCTGCTGACCGAGCTGAGCCGGACCTATCAGACCACGGTCGTCATCATCACCCACAACGCATCCATCGCCCGGCTGGGAAGCCGGGTCATCCGCCTGCGCAGCGGCGCCGTGGCGGAAATCACGGTGAACGAGCATCCCGCCAAAGTGGAGGACATCACATGGTAAGGCGTGGACATCGCGCGCTGAACAGAAAGCTGATCCGGGATATGCGTCAGAACTATATGCAGTTTCTGGCCATGATTCTGCTCTGCTTTCTGGGCACGTGGGTCTTTGCCGGACTGGACGCCAACTGGCGCATGGAGGACCGTACTTTCGAGGAATGGCTGGACGAAGGCCGGCTCTGCGATTTCTGGATCACCGCGCCGTCCGTCAGCAGACAGGACATTTACCGGGTCCGGGCGGCCGAAGGCGTGGACGCGGTTCAGGAACGGATTACGCTGACCGCCGAGTGTCCGGAGCTGCCGGGAGAGGTCACCGTGACGATCCACGCGTACAGCGGGGAACCCCGGCTGAACATTCCCCGGATCCGGGAGGGAACAGCCCTGAAGCCCGGCGACCAGCGGGGATGCCTGGCGGAGGAGCAGTTCGCGCGGGCCCAGGGGCTTTCGGCCGGAGACCGCCTGCGGGTGAAAATCGGAGACGTGGAGCGGGACCTGGTAATCCGGGGAACCGTTCTGTCCCCGGAATATCTGATCACGGCGAACGATATGGCGCCGGATCCGTCAGGCTACGGATTTATCGTGGCCATGTCGGACGCGTTTCCCGAGTATCCCGTCAATCAGCTGATGGTTTCCGCGTCCCCGGGAGCGGACGCGGACCGGACGGAACGGGCGCTGGCGGAGCTCCTGCCCTCGGCGGTGGTGATTTCCCAGGGGACTCATTCCTCCACCGCGCAGGGAAGGAACTACGTCCACCTGTTCCGGAACATGAGCTATCTGTTTCCGGTGCTGGCCTATTTCGTGGCGGCCATGGTGGTCATGACCACCATCTCCCGCCTGATGGACACGCAGCGGATTCAGATGGGCACGCTCAAGGCGCTGGGATACGACAACCGGCTGATCCGCCGGCATTATCTGGCCTATGCCCTCTGGCCGTCGCTGCTGGGCTCCGTGACGGGCCTTCTGACCGCTCAGATCACCCTGCCGCCCGTGCTCTGGCGCATGGTGTCGGTCAACGTCCGGGTTCCGGAGGTCCGCATGGCGCCGATTTCCCCGCTGTCCTGGGGAATGGCGGGAGCCGAGGTTCTGCTGGCGGTCCTGCTGTGCGTCCGGCACGAGGGAAGGCTCGCGCGGGAATCCGCCGCGGAACTGCTGCGCCCCAAGCCCCCGAAGGCCGGGGAGAGGATTCTGCTGGAGCGCTTCACCGCGCTGTGGGACCGGCTGTCGTTCAACGGCAAGATGATTCTCCGGAACATCGCCCGGAACAAGGGCAGAACCCTGATGTCCATGCTGGGAATGCTGTTCTGCAATATGCTGATCATCTGTTCCTTCGGGCTGCAGGAATCCATACCCTGGTTTGTGGAAGAATACTTCCGCGGGACCATCGCCTACGATACCCGGCTGGAGCTGAAAGCCGGCAGAGCGGGAACGCTGGAAAGCTACCGGACCCGGCTGGAAGCGGAGAAGGTGGACGGCGTCATGGCGGTTTCCGTCAGCCTGCGGACGAAGGATATCACGCGGACGGTGAGCCTGAGCGTCCTGCCGGAGGACACCACCCTGCTCCGGCTGGGAGAGAATCATACCCCGATGACGCTCCCGGAGGAGGGAATCGCGCTTACCACCAAGCTGGCGCACAAGCTGAAAGCCGGAATCGGGGACACCGTAGAGCTCTGGCTGACAGGGGAGACGGAGGGAATCGCGCTGCGGGTGGAAGCCGTCGCGCAGGTCAATATCGGACTGGACGCGTACATGAGCAAAGGCGCGTGGGAACGGCTCCGCAAGGGCGGATTCACGCCCACCGCGCTGCTGATCCGCGGGGCGACGGAAAACGGAAAACGGCAGATCGACGACATGGACGAGGTGGATAAAATCCGGATTCCGTCCGATCAGCAGAAACAGACGCTGAAGGTCATGGACTCCGCGACCGCCGCCTTCTCAATCCTCAGCGGCGTGGCACTTGGGCTGGCGTTCGTGATCTGCTACAATATGGGTCTGCTGAACTTTACGGAGCGCACACGGGAATACGCCACCCTGAAGGTTCTGGGATACCATCAGAAGGAAATCCGGCGGCTGATGCTCCGGGAGAACAGCCTCGTGGCCGTCGCCGGCGTCGGGGCCGGGATCGTTCCCGGCATCCTGCTGGTCAGCGTGATCCTGAAGATGTGCGAGTTTGACAGCATGGTGTTCGCGCCTCATATCACCTGGCCCACCGTAGCGCTGTCCAGCCTGGCGACCTTCGCGTTCACCTGGCTGATTCAGCGTTTCCTGACCCGCAAGGTCAGGACGATCGACATGGTGGAGGCGCTGAAGAGCGTGGAATAAAAACTGTGCGGAAGAGAAAAGGAGGTCTGGACGATGAAAAAAACAGCCGTAAAGAGAGGACTCTGCCTGATTGCCGTTCTGGCGCTCGGCATCCTGTTTCTTCCCGCGGCGGCGGAAGAGGAAGCGGGAGCGGCGGAAACGGATCTGTCCGGCTATACCATCGCGAGCGGGAATGTGGCGGCCGTCACATTCGAGGATCTGACGGCCCCCTGGTCCGGAACGCTGCTGCCCTTCGACTGGGCGGCCGGGGATCCGGCCGGTGAGAATGAAACCATGTTCGTCATGCGTACCGAAACGCTTTTTGCTCCGGAAAAGGGCACCGTGGAAGAGGTGTTCGCCGCCGACGGGGACGACGCCGCGGCCGTTCTTCAGCGGTACGGCGCGCTGATTTCCATGCAGGGAGAAAACGCGGACCGCATCCAGGCCACCACGGCGGGTACTTTCCTGAAAAAGGAAAACAAGGTGCTGCGCGTGGGCGAAACCCTGTATTTCAAGTCGGACAAATCCGGGCATGAGGAAGGCAGCGGCCGCGTTATCGCCGTCAGCGGGACGGGTTACACGGTGGAGATTCAGAAAGGCGTCTTCGAGATGGGCGAGACCCTGAATCTGTTCCGGAAGGACGACTATTCCAGCGACAGCAAGGTCGGAAGCGGAAACGTCTTCCGCCGGGATCCGGTCGGACTGGCCGGGCAGGGAAGAATCGGCAGTGTGCTGGTCCGCCCCGGGGACGCGGTGTCCGTGGGGCAGCCGGTTATGACGTTTCTCGGACCGGACGCGGATCCGGGCGCGGCGCCGGAGATCCGGACCCGGCGCGCCGGCGTGGTGGCACAGGTGGCGGCCGCCCCGGGACAGCAGGTCTGGAAGGGCGCGCTTCTGGCCCGGATCTGGCATACGGATCAGCTGGAGGTCGTCGCGGAAGTGGATGAGATGGATCTGGAAGCGGTATCCGTCGGAACCGAGTGTCCTGTGATTCTGGATATGTATCCGGACCGCCAGCTGACGGGAAAAGTAACGGAAATCAGCGGACTGGGCGTTACCCGGCAGAACGCCGCCTATTATCAGGTGCATTTCGCTCTGCAGGAGACGGGCCTGCCTCTGGGAGCCAGCGCTTCCGTCTACCTGCCGAAGGAGTGAGGCGCGGCCTTCCGCGCTTCCGCAGGAGGTGACCGCTGTGAGATTACGCTTCAGGGGACTGCTGTGCGCGGCGCTGGCCGTATGCATGGCTCTGGCCGCCGCGCCCGCGGGGACGGAGGAAACGGATCTGAAAGCGCTGCAGGAGCGGCTGATCGCTCTCGGATACGAGATCGGCGAAGCGGACGGGATTCTCGGGGAGAAAACCTCCTCGGCCGTCCTGCTGGCCCAGACCCTGCTCGCGGATCAGGGATACGGCGTATCTCCGACCGGGATTCCCGACGGGATAACTGCTGAGCTGATTATGCGGGAGGAAAACGAAAACCTGCTGCGCACGCTCCTGCGCGGAAGCAGGGGAACCCGGGTGCGGGAGGCGCAGCGGAAGCTGACCGGACTGAACCTGCTCCGGGACAGCGCGGACGGAAAATACGGCGCGAATACGGAAGCCGCCGTGAGCGCTTTTGAGGACCGGATGGCGGAAAAGGTTCCGGACCGGATCAAGCGGGACGGTAGACTTTCAACGGACGAATACGCGCTTCTGATGAGCGATCTGAGCGTCTACGGGTTTGAGGCGCCGATCTATTTTGACGACGGGCGGCCCGGGACGCTGAAGGAGACGCACCTTTACGCGCGGAACGCGTGTCTGATCAACGCGGTTACCGGGGAGACGCTGTTTGAGAAGGCGGCGGACGAGCCCGCGGAGCCGGCCAGCACCACGAAGGTCATGACGCTGATTACGGCGCTTTCCCTGTGTGATCCCGACGCGGTGATCACGATTCCCGACGCCGCCGCCGACATTCCGGCGGACAGCACGCGCGTGCCGGTATATCCGGGAGAGACGATGACCATGCGGGATCTGCTCTACGCGATGATGATCCGGTCCGGGAACGACGCGGCAAACGCGGCCGCGGCGATCTGCTCCGGGAGCGTCGAGGCTTTCGCGGACCAGATGAACCGGACCGCGGCGGCGCTGGGAATGAAAAACTCCCGCTTCGTCAACCCGCACGGGTATACGGCGGAGGGACACTATACCACGGCGAGAGATCTGACTACAGCTGCGCGGTACGGCCTGACGCTGACGCCGTTCCGTGAGATTGTGACCTGCCTGGCGTATACCATGCCGGCCACGGAAAAAAGAGGGCCGCTGGTCCTGAATCTGAAATGGGAGATTTTCGACCCCGCCTCGGAATACTATATTCCGCACGCGGCCGGGGTAAAAAGCGGATATACGTCTTCGGCCGGATTCTGCTACGTCGGCGCGTATCAGGAGAACGGAATCACGCTGATCGCCGCGGTAATGGGCGGACGGGGCCGGAATATGGCCTGGACGGATCTGAGAAGACTGTTTGCGTACGGAATGGCGGTTTCGGAGTAAAACCTTCCGGACAGAAAGAGAAACGGGGGAACAGAACGGGAATGCAGAAGGAAAAACGGGAAGAAAGAGAGGCGGTTCTCCGCCCCTACGCGGATCTGCACTGCGACACGCTGTACGCCGCGTGGAAAAAAGGAGCGGAGGACATCTTTCAGGTGGACGGCGCCATGGCGGACGTCTCGAAAACCGCGCGGGGCGGATGCAGGCTGCAGCTGTACGCCGTTTTCATGCCTTCGCCGAAAAAAACGCGGGACCCGGCTTTTCACTATCCCGGAGACGACGCGTATATTGAGGCGCTTCACGCCATATTTACAAACACCGCGCGGAAACACGGCGATGTGTTCGCCGCCGCCGGGAGCATGCGGGACGTGGAACGGAACGCCGCGGAAGGAAAGGTCAGCGGCATGCTTTCGATGGAGGACGGGCGCGCCGCGGAGGGCAGCTTTGACAAAATCCGTTTCCTTTACGACCTGGGCATCCGCGTCATGGGCCTGACATGGAATCAGGCGAACTGTTTCGGATATCCGAATTCAACGGATCCGGAAGAGATGCGGAAAGGACTGACGGACTTCGGGAAGGAAGCCCTGCCCTTTATGGAAGAACTCGGGATGATCATCGACGTGTCGCACCTGTCGGACGGGGGATTCCGGGACGTCGCCCGGCTCAGCAGGAAGCCCTTCATCGCGTCGCATTCCAACTGCCGGGCGCTGAATCCGCATCCCCGCAGCCTGACGGACGATATGATCCGCGCTCTGGCGGACCGCGGCGGCGTCATGGGCCTTAATCTCTGTCCCGAATTCCTCACGCGGGACCTGAAACAGAGAACGTCGACCGTGGACGACCTGGCCCGTCAGCTGAGACACCGCATCAACGCCGGCGGGCTGGAATGCGCCGCCATCGGTACGGATTTTGACGGGATCAGCGGGGAGCTTGAAATCGGTTCGGCCGACCGGATGCCTGTTCTCTTTGAAGCTCTGGAGCAGCGCGGATTCACGGCCGGCGAGCTGGAGCATATCTGCCGGCTCAACGCGGAGCGCGTTTTCAGAGAGGTGACCGGATAAGAGCCGGCCGATTCATCAACCTGATTTCCGCATGCGCGGATGCCGCGCCGGCCCCGAAGGGCGGCCTTATCCTCAGGAGGATACAATCACGTCTTAAACCGGCGGTACGCCGGGCGGATTCCACAGCATGGTTCCGATCCCGCTCTGCCTGAAGCTGCAGGGATTGACCGGCTTTTGTCAGAAAACGGTTCCGGTTCGGCAGGAAAAACGGCATACCGCGGCGAAAGCACAGGAAGGCCCGGAGAAGACCGGGAAAATTTCAACAAACCCGATAAAGGAGGAGCCATGATCGCAGATATCATCAGTCCGCAGGCGAAGCATTTTGACCCGGCCGCGCAGACCGTGCTGCGGGGGCATGAAAACCGGTCCCGGCGCGTGGTGCTGCTGAAGGGAAACCTGGTGCAGAACAGCCGGAGCGAAAGCCGGGGCATCAGCGCGCGGGTCACCAGGAACGGCCGGTACGGCTTTTCTTCTGTGGCGTCCTATACCGAAAAGGACGCTGAAACGGTGCTGAAGGCCGCCACGGAAAACGCCCTGTTCCTGGATCAGCGGGGGAGCGCCCCCCGCGGCACCTATCCCGCTCTGGCGGCCGGCGCGGTTCCTGCCTGCCGTCCCATCATTGACACGGAGCAGAAGCGCATTATCGAAACCTGCCGGGAAATCGACGGCTACATAACCCGGACGTATCCCGGGCTGCTCAGCCGCACGGTGGTCTATACCGAGGATTCCCAGGACAAGATCATTCTGGCGTCCGACGCGTCCGGCGGCCACGTCACCTATCCGCGCTGTTACATCTACGTCATGATGTCCGCCGAAAGCAAAAGCGGCGCGCCGGTGGAACTGTTCAAGCCCTTCGGCGGAGCGGGCGGCTTTGACGACAACTTTTCCGATCTTTCGGCGGTGTATTCCGGCATCGATCAGCTGCACGCGCACCTCATGAACAAAAAAGAG
>ONXY01000387.1 GCA_900321945.1 uncultured Eubacteriales bacterium
CAGGAGGCGACGGCCTGGGGCTGCGATCTCACCTACGACTACGTGAAGATCAACGGGGACTACCGGACCTGAGGACACCGGAGCAGAAAGGCGGAAGCAAGACATGAACTATCCCGTTTCCAACGCCGACCGGGCGGAGATCCTGACGCAGGCGCTGCCGTACATCAAGAAGTACAACGGAAAGATCGTCGTCATCAAATACGGCGGGAACGCCATGGTGAACGAAACCCTGAAGCAGCAGGTGATGGAGGATATCGTGCTGCTGCGGCTGATCGGGGTGAAGGTGGTGCTCGTCCACGGCGGCGGGCCGGAGATCAGCGATATGATGAACCGGCTGGGCAAGAAGTCCGAATTTGTGGACGGGCTCCGGGTGACGGACCGGGAGACGGTGGACATCGTCCAGATGGTGCTGGCCGGCAAGGTCAACAAAACCCTGGTGAACCTGCTGGAGATGAAGGGCGGCCGGGCCATCGGCCTGAGCGGAATGGACGACCGGCTCATCCAGGCTTCCGTGAAAAGCGAGAAGCTGGGCTATGTGGGACAGATCACGGGGATCAACATCGCCCCCGTCAGCGACCTGCTGGAGAAGGGATACATCCCCGTCATCTCCACCCTGGGGTGCGACGATCAGGGCAACACCTACAACATCAACGGGGACACCGCCGCGGCTTTCATCGCCGGCGCGCTGCGGGCGGAGCGCATGATCCTGATGACGGACATCGCGGGCATCCTCCGGGACCGGAACGACCCGTCCACCCTGATTCCCCGGGTGACCCGGGAGGACATCGAGACGCTGAAGAGCGAGGGGGTCATCAGCGGCGGCATGCTGCCCAAGGTGGACTGCTGCGCGGAGGCCATCCGCGCCGGGGTCCGGAACGTGGTCATCATGGACGGACGGATTCCCCATTCGATCCTGATGGAGCTGCTGACGGACGAAGGCGCCGGGACCATGGTTATGGGAGGAAACGAGGAATGAGCGGAGAAGTCACCTCCATCCGGGAGATGGATCAGCGGTACGTGGCGAATACCTACAGGCGGTTTCCGGTGGAGATCGTCCGCGGATCGGGCTCCGTCGTCTGGGACGCGGACGGGAAGCGGTATATCGACATGGGATCGGGGATCGGAGTCACCGCGTTCGGCGTGGCGGATCCCGTGTGGCAGGAGGCCGTGATCCGGCAGGCCGGGCAGGTCCAGCACATGTCGAACCTGTACTATACCCGGCCCTGCGCGGAGCTGGCGAAGATGCTCTGCGGGAAGACCGGGATGAGCCGGGTGTTCTTCTCCAACTCCGGGGCGGAGGCCAACGAGTGCGCCATCAAGACGGCCCGGAAATACCAGGCGGAGCACAAGGGCCCGGACTGCCATATCATCGTCACCCTGCGGAACAGCTTCCACGGCAGAACGCTGACCACGCTGGCCGCCACCGGACAGGATCACTATCATGAGCTGTTTCAGCCCCTGACGCCGGGATTCGTCTCCGTGGACCCGGACGAAATTGACAGCCTGCCGGACCCCTCCCGGATCGCCGCGGTGATGATCGAGTGCATCCAGGGCGAGGGCGGCGTGGTTCCGCTGGCGGCGGAGACGCTGAAGCGGATCGCGGATTTCACCCGGAAGAACGACATCCTGCTGATCGTGGACGAAGTGCAGACCGGAAACGGCCGGACGGGAAAGCTCTATTCCTACATGCATTTCGGGCTGCAGCCGGATATCGTGTCCACGGCCAAGGGCCTGGCGGGCGGCCTGCCCCTGGGCGCGACCCTGCTCGGGGAGCGGGTGAAGGACACGCTGGGCTACGGGGACCACGGATCCACCTTCGGCGGAAACCCGGTGGCCTGCGCGGCGGCGCTTTCCGTTCTGTCCCGGCTGGACGAGAAATTCCTGGCCACGGTGCGGGAGAAGAGCGGATACCTGTTCGGGCGTTTCGAGGGAGCCCCGGGCGTGGAGGCCGTCACCGGCATGGGGCTGATGGTCGGGATCAAAACCGCGCGGCCGGCCGGCGAGATCGTGAACGAGGCGGTTTCGAAGGGCGTGCTGTGCCTGACCGCGAAGGACAGGGTACGGCTGCTGCCCGCGCTGAATATTCCGCGGGAGCTGCTGGAGGAGGCCGCGGACGTGCTGCTCGGGTGCATCGCGGGGAACTGATACGGAAAGAGACGCAAAAACGTCCGGACGCGGGAAGCCGCTCCGGACGTTTCTGTGCTTTCAAAACATGACGGAAATATTACAAAAACGCTGACGGCTTATTGAACCGGCCCGTACAAAGGAATATAATGGAAAAAAACGACGGAGGAAACCGCCGGTTTTTCCGGGAGACCGAAGAGGAGGGAAATTCATGAAGAAACTTCTTTCACTGATTCTGGCCCTGACCGTGATCCTGTCCGCGTGCGCCGTATTCACGGCCGCGGCGGCGGACAGCGGCCGGTACTACGTCTATACCAGCAACGGAAAGACCCTGAACCTGCGGGAAGGGCCCGGAAAGGATTACAAGGCGATCGCCCAGATTCCGTACGGCGACGAGTTCTACGTTTCCAGCACCGTCGGAAACGGCTGGTCCTACGGCCACTGGGGCGGCCAGTTCGGCTACGTCATGACCCGCTACCTGCAGAAGGACAAGCCCGGCGCGAAGCCGACCCCCGCTCCGGAAACCAAGGAAGAGGAGGAGCGCCGGGCCGAGCAGGAGAAGCTCACGAAGGAGCTCAAGAGCGAGAAGGTCATCGATCCCATCTATATCGCGGTGCGCGCCACCCGGACCTCCGGCTGGATCAACTTCCGGAAAGGCCCGTCCAAGACGACCACACGGCTCGCCGCCTTCCCGGACGGCAAGGAGCTGATCGCCGTGGGCGAGACCACGAACTGGTACAAAGCCCGCGATCCCGAGAACGACAAGCTCGGCTACATCCACAAGAACTACATCACCGTGCTGCCCAAGCCCGCGGTCAGCGCCGCCGTGCTGACGGACGACAAGCAGCCGCTGGGAACCCTGAACGTGAACGGGGAGTTCAACCTGACCTGCAAACTGCCCGAAGGCTACCGTCTGGAGGTGGTCGAGAGCAGGGGAGACCGGATTCTGGCCACCGTGACGCCCGACGAGATGACCCGGCCGCAGATGTATCTGTCCATCGCCTACGACGAAGCGTACCACGACGTCGAGCGGATGAACGACATGACCGTTGAGGAGCTCGCGCTGCTTGAATCCACCTTCACGGAAATGAATCAGGTGGTGATCTCCTACCGGGAGACCGGGCACGGCACGAAGCTGCTGATCGCCCGCGAGAACGGCAGCGACACGGACTTCGTGGATATCCTGGCGATCTACAAGGGATATTTCATTGAGTTCAACATGTGGCCGAACGAAAGCGCGGCGGATCAGACGCTGACGGAGGAGCAGATCAACCTGTGCATCGCCTTCCTGACCGACGTGGACTTTAACGAGGCGCAGTAAGCCGGATCCGAAACGCACCCCCGTCCGGGAGCCTTCCCGGACGGGGGTTTTTACGGCGGGAACCGCGGCGGCCGCCGCCGGAAAGAGAAATTTTCCGGGCGGGGGTGACGCCGGGCGCGGAAGCGCGTATATCCTTACGGATCACCGAACGGATCCGAGGAACGGCCGGAAGGCCGGCGGAGGATTTCCGGCCGGCGCCTGGCGCGCCGGGACCGAGGCGGACCGGAAGGACGCCGCCCGGAGGGAGAAAAAACGGAACGCGCGGAAAGCGCGGAGGAGGACGGGAAGATGAAAAGAACCGCGGCGCTGTTTCTGGCTCTGATTCTGCTGGCATTCGCCCTGCCGGCGCCGGCGGAGACGTTTGTCCGCGTGGACCGGGACGACCCGGAAGCGTGGAAGGGGGAGCTGGACAACGTCCGCTTCCTGACGGAGGAGGGAATGTCCGGCAGCGCGCAGTTTTCGGCGGACCAGTTCCACAGCCTCGCCGGCCGGCTGCGGGAGCAGTCCGGGAACGTATGGATCGTCGACTGCCGGCTGGAAAGCCACGGCTTTGTCAACGGAATCGCCGTTTCCTGGTGCGATGAAAACAACGGGGCGAATCTCGGAAGGACCGCGGAGGAGATCGAGGCCGGGGAGGAGGGGCTGTCCGCCCTGACCGGCACGGAGATCACGGCCTGGACCACCGAGAACGATCAGCCGGTGACGGGCGTGAGCCTGAAGGCCGAAACGTGGGAGACGGAAAGGCAGCTCGCGGAGCGCGAGGGCTTCCGCTACCTGCGCCTTGCCTGTCCCGACCACTGCTGGCCGCCCGCCGAAGTGATCGACGGCTTCATTTCCTTCGCGAAAGGCCTGGAGGACGGAGCCTGGCTCCATTTCCACTGCCAGGCCGGATCGGGACGGACCGGGGCGTTCATGACGATCTTCGAAATGATGCGGAAGCCGGATAAGCCCGTGGAGGAGATCCTGCGGCATCAGGCTGAAACGGGCAGCGGAAATCTTCTGGACCGGGCCAAACCGGAGAAAAGCCACGCCCAGAAGGAGAGATGCGTGCTGGCCAGAGCCGCCCATCTGTATATCCGGGAGAACAGCGCTTCGGGCTATGAGGTGAAATGGAGCGAATGGCTGGCCGCGCATTCCCGGACCGTAACAATGAAAACCGGCGAAAGCCTCGAAGGGGAGGGCTTCAGCTCCGACCCGGCGGTCGTGACCGATGCGCTGGAGGCCGCGGGGACGGGAACTGCCACCGTGCTGTCGGGGAACGAAATCCTGAACATTACCGTGGAATAAGCGAACGAAACCCCGGAAGGAAAATCCTTCCGGGGTTTCCGGTATCCGCGCCCCGCGGGACTATTCTTCCAGCGCGCGGTCCTCCTTCTTCAGGAAGCGGGCGGCGTATTCATCAAAATACTCGTCGAAATGATGCTGATGCTGCTCGTGGAGCAGGCCGGTCATTTCGTGCACGTCCAGGGCGTTGTCCATCAGTTCCACGATGACGATGGCGATGTTCGAGCAGTGATCCGACACGCGCTCGAACTCCGCGACCAGATCGTTGAAAACGTAACCGTTGGCGATGGTGCATTTTCCCTTCTGCAGGCGCTGCGCGTGTTTTTCCTTCATCCGCCGGCAGATCCGGTCGATCACCTGCTCCAGAGGCTCGACCCGGCAGGCGCTTTCCGCGTCGTTCTCCAGGAAGCTTTCGAAGGTGATGCCCAGGATCTGGGTGATGGCTTCCTTGAGGTTTTCCATCTCCTTATCGCCCTTCTCGGAGAAGACGATCTTTTTCTCGTGAATCTCCTGGGCGCGCTCGGCGATGTTCAGCGCGTGGTCGCTGATCCGCTCCAGATCCGTGATCGCGCGCAGATACTGGCTGACGGCCTTGTTCTGGGTGTCCGTCATTTCCTGACCGGTCAGCTTCATCAGATAACTTCCGATCCGGTCTTCATACCGGTCCACCACTTCCTCGAGGTTCCGGACGGCCTCCAGCTCCTTATCCGAAAACTCGGTCAGCAGCGCGATGGCCTTCATCATGGCTTTCTGCGTCAGCTGGGCCATTTTCGCGATGGTCAGGCTGGTCTGCTCCACGGCCAGGGTCGGATAGGCCAGAAAGCGCTCCTCAAGC
>ONXY01000390.1 GCA_900321945.1 uncultured Eubacteriales bacterium
AGTAGCGAGATGGTCTTGATGTGCACCAGCCGGGCCGCCATCTCCAGGAACTCGCTGGCTACGTCCATATCCGACTCTTTCATCTCGCGGATATAGGCGGTATACTGCTCCACCAGCTCGACGATGGGGATATCGTAGATATTCAGCTTGTGTTTGGTGATCAGGAACAGCAGCAGGTCCATGGGGCCCTCGAAGTCCTTGATCTTATAATTGGGCGCGTTACTCATAACAGCAGTTGAAAGGGCAGGCCGAGCAGTTTGTCAAGGCCGTTGTAGACAAGCCCCGTCAGGAAACCGATGGGAGAAAAGCCGATACGGTTGAACAGAAAGATCAGCCCGAACAGGATATACATGGAATAGCGCTCGTAAGAGAGCAGCTTATAGTAGATTTCATCCGGCAGCACCGCCGAAGCCAGACGGGAGCCGTCCAGCGGCGGGAACGGGATCATATTGAACACTGCCAGCGCCACGTTGATATAGGCCACGCCGTCGAAGAACTGATACGCCGCGACCAGAGGGGTGTTGTCCGTTCCGTTTTTCATCAGGAAAAAGGAGGCGATATTGGCGCACAGACAGAAGATCACCGCCAGCAGCAGATTGGAGATCGGGCCCGCAACGGCCGTCAGCGCGAAATGCTGCTTTCTCTTTTTGAAATTGCGGATGTTCACCGGCACGGGTTTGGCATAGCCGAAACCGAACACCAGCATCATCAGCGTACCCGCCAGGGAAAGATGCGCCATGGGGTTCAGGGAAATGCGTCCGCTGAGCCGGCCGGTGGGGTCGCCCAGTTTATCGGCCATCCACGCGTGGGCGCTTTCATGCACCGGCAGGCAGCAGGCCCACACGAACAGGATCACGCACAGCTGCAGGATCACATCCCGGACCTCGTATTGTCCCGATATCACACCGAATAAATAGGAAAGCATGATGACCTCCGATAGAATTACGATTTTTTCCCGGTCACGAACCGGGGCACGCCGTACAGGTCGCTGACGACTTCGCAGGCAAACGACAGACCAAACAGCGCCGCCACCGTCTCCGGCTGGCCCTCGCCGCACTCCACGGCGGCAAATCCGCCGGTGTTCAGCCGGGGCAGCCACCGTTCCGCGATGGCGCGGTAGAAGACGTACCCGTCCCCGCCGCCGTCCAGCGCGGTCGCCGGCTCAAAGCCGACCTCCTTCTGCAGACCCGCGATCTCCCCGGTGGGGATATAAGGGGGATTGGAGACGATCAGGTCCGGCGCGGGAAGCGCCTCCGGCGGTCCTTCCAGCACGTCCGCCCGTACGACGGTCGTATTGGGCAGGGCGAAAGCCGCCTCGTTTTGTTTCAGATAGCTGAGAGCGCCTTCGTGCAGCTCCAGCAGATACACCTTCGCCCGCGGGCAGGCTTTGGCGACCGTCAGCCCGATGCAGCCGG
The DNA here is from genome assembly GCA_900321945.1 of uncultured Eubacteriales bacterium. Next base: position 1,416 of record ONXY01000390.1, read on the forward strand.
TGCCGGCGCACAGGTCACAGACGGTTATTTCACCGCAGCCGCGGATCGCTTCGATACACAGTTCCGCCAGCTGCTCCGTCTCCGGCCTGGGGATCAGCACTCCGGGGCCTACGGCGAAGGGTTCGCCGCAGAACTCCCATTGACCGAGGATATATTGCAGCGGTTCGCCGGACGCCCTGCGTTCCAGCAGCGCTTCATAGGCTTCCCTTTCCGTCCCGCTCACGCGCCGTCCGCCCTCCAGCAGGAAGCCGGTGGCGTCCAGCGAAAACATATGCAGCAGCAGCTGGCGCGCGTCAAAGGCCGCGTCCGCCACGCCCCGTTCTTCCAGAAACGCCGCGCCGTACCGGGACAGGCCTTGCAGGGTCGCTTCCGTCATTCGTTCGCTTCCTTCGTCTCTTCCGGCGGCGTTTCCGCCGTTTCTTCCTTCGGATCGTCGTCAAGCGCCAGCACGCCGTTGATGGACGCGATGGCCACCTCCATCATGTCGTCGGTGGGCTCCGCGGTGGTGATGCGCTGCATCCACAGGCCGGGAGCGGAGAGGATCTTGGTCAGCACGTTGTCGTGTCTGCCCGCGTAGCGGATGAACTCGTAACTGACGGCGGTGACCACCGGAA
>ONXY01000395.1 GCA_900321945.1 uncultured Eubacteriales bacterium
CCCGCGGTAAAGGTTTCCCAGAACAGGCGCGGCACCGCGGCCAGCAGGAGTCCGGCCGTCACGCCGGCATTCCGCCCGGCGGATCCGGTCCGGCCCAGCGCGGCGCCGGCGGCCCCCGCCAGGGCGGTCAGCAGGCACGTAAGCAGGCCGTAGACCAGGGAATTCATCAGGGGGGTCCCGAAGCCGGGATTCCTGATCAGACGATCATAATTCATCATGCCGATGAACGGACTCGAGAACAGTCCGCGCAGCGGGCTGAACTTCACCATGGACAGCCAGGCTTCCGCCAGGAAGAACAGCACGGTCACGCAGAGGAAAATCACGGCCGGGGCGTTTCCGGAATTTCCGGAGGCCGGCCGCTCGCCGGGTTCCTTGTCCGCCACTTCCAGCGCGTCCGTCCCGGCCGTTCCGGTCCGTTCCGGGGTTTCCCCGCCGCGGCCGGATACCGGAACCCCCATCGGACCCACGTATTCGGAGGAGCCGAAAGCCAGGACCGGGAAGAAGATCACCGGAAGCAGGCAGAGCCCCACCGTGAAGCCGCCGCCTTTGCCGTAAGCCCTGGATGTCATATGGAAACTGACAATCATCAGGATCAGGACCGCGAAGGCAATGACCGCGCGCATCATCGAAACGTTCACGAACAGAGAGGACAGGACACCCAGCCCCATCATCACGGCCCACGCCCCGACGCTCCACGTCACTTTATACCAGACGTAGCCTCCATAAATGGGAATCAGGCATTTCCAGCCTTTTTCCCCCGCTTTCTCCAGCAGTTTCCACATCGCGGCGAGCATCACGATCAGGACGATCAGGCCGACGATTCCGGTAAAGGCCAGCGTCCCCTGGTTGACGTAACCCGCATACCTCATTCTGTTTTCCTCCTCTCCGTCTGACAGAAAGAATAACACAATCCGGGTCAATCCGCAATGCCCGTGATTCCCCTGTTCCGGGCCGGACGGCCGTATTTTTCTTCCTTCCGCCGCGTGCCGCCCGGAACGCGCGGCGGAAGGACAGCCGGCGGCTTCTTTAATGTTTCTCTTCTTCCGGTTTTTCCGCGAAGACGGACAGATCCAGCCAGAGCGCCGGACGGACGCCGTACTTTGACGCCGCGCCGACGCGCTGCAGGTCTCCGGACCCGCCGACGGCGTAAAAGCTGTCCCCGGACTCATTGCTTCTGATCCACCAGCCGCAGCAGCCCTCCGCGGTATTCAGACCGGCGCAGGCGGCGGCCGGAACGGGCGAGGCGCGGCGGTCCGCGGCAGCAGGGAAGTAACGGACAAACGCGTCCTTCCAGCTCAGAAGGAATACCCGGTCCACCGTATCCGGATCGCTGTAATACGCGGATTCACTGATTTCCTCCGCTTTGTTCGAAACGCGGGAAACGCAGACGGCGGCCCGCTGCTCCCCCGTAAAGGCTTTGTTGAAGAAGACGGTGTTCAGCCAGGAGCGGAGCAGGCTCCCGTCCCAGGAGGTATAGGCGTACCTGTCCTCCTGCTGGGGACGCGCGTCCAGCACGTAACGGCTCAGCAGGAGAGCGCGGCCGTCCCGGACCTCCAGCACGGTCCATTCGATTTCCTCCTGTCCGCCCGGGATTCCCTGCTGGGCCCAGCGGCCGAAAAACACCGCGTCTCCCGGGGCGAGATCACGCGCGCGGGCGGCGAGGCGCTCCTTCCAGGAAAGAGGATTATCGTCCGCCCGCGGCGTGTTTTCGGCGATCAGGGCGCTTCCGCGCATGCTGACCCAGACGGCCGGAAGCACGCCGTACGGTTTCGTCCTTCCGGCGGGATTCCCATATCCCCCGATATTGACGTCCAGCCTGTAGAAGTTGTCCGTGTTCCGGAACAGCCAGTCGCAGTGGCCCTCGTTTTTTTCGTCCCGCTTCGCGCCCCGGGAAACGGCGTATGCCGACGGAGCGATATATTTCGCGACGCCGTAGCTTTCATATTCATCCTCGGACAGCAGAAAGAGGCGTTCGCTTCCGTCCTCCCGCGGGATGATTTTATAGTTTTTTCCCAGTTCCGCCGGGGACAGGGAGGCCTTTTCCTCCTCTGAAAAGACCGCGTCCGCGAATTCGCCGTTCAGCCATTCGCGCATCCGGCTTTCCTTCCAGTCCGCCGGCTGATCTGTATCCTGCCAGGCATGCATATCCAGCACAAGGGCGCTGAGCAGCAGAGCCCGATCCCCCCGGACGGTCAGAACGGTCCAGTGAACGGGTTCCTTTCCGTTTTCCTCATTCCCGTCCTGCTCATAGCTGCCCAGAACGAGCGTGTCCCGCGGCCGCAGGGACAGTATGCCTTCGCCGGCTTCATTCCCGGGCCAGACGAAGGGCGCGTCCCTGCGGCTGTATTCCGCGGCCTTCAGGAGCCCCGCCTCGGCAGGACTGTCCCGCTCCACGACAAAGAGCAGCCCGCACCGGCCCGGCAGCCCCGAATCCGGAAAGCCGCAGGCGGCGGGAATCTCCATGCGGGTGATTTTCAGCCTTTCGGCAAGAGCGGCCATCGGGTTTTCGTATCTGTCGTCCTGCAGAAACGCGAGCCGGTCCGGCTTCGTGTTCTCCGGGACAAGGATCGCGCCGCTTCCGTCCGGGACGTACGGAACCCCGTTTTCCCGGGCCCATGATTCCGCCCAGGATCCCGGGGAGACAATGACAAACCAGAAATCGTCCAGCGCGCCGTCCGCGATTTCCGTAACGCTGGCGGGAATATACAGCGCGCGGGGTTTCAGCAGCGCCTCGTCCCGGGCGGAACGGGCTTTCAGATCCGCCGCGGCGGGATCCGGCCCCGCGGAGCGGATCTTCTCCGTTCCCTCCGGGACTGCCAGC
>ONXY01000082.1 GCA_900321945.1 uncultured Eubacteriales bacterium
GAAAGGAAGGAAACGACTCCCGCCGCGGAGCCGCCGAGCGTATTCTGCAGCCATTCCATCAGGCTGACTTCCCATGGAAAGAAGAAGGTATTTCCGGTCAGTTCCATTTCGATCATCCTCTGCAGTTCAGGATCCCGTGTTCCGGTCGTTCTGATTTATTATTTTACCGCAGGAAGAGGAACCGCGCAACCCGGTTTTTGCTCCGGTATTCCCGTTTTTTGTCCCGGAAGCCCGTTCGGCGGACGGTATCGGGACGCGGAGACGGGCAAAGCCTCCCGGCCGGGACAATCCATCCTATATAATAGGAAGAGAGTCCGTCCGATTGACATGGGAAATGAAAAATGTTATTTTGAGAAAAAGCCTCCGGGGAGGATATGTTATGAAAAAAAGAACGACACTGTTCCTGACCGTTCTCTTCTCGTGTCTGGCGCTGTTCTGCGCCGCCCGGGCCGAGGGACGGAAACTGACCGTCATGGTCTATATGTGCGGCAGCAACCTGGAAAGCGGATACGGCTCCGCCACTGCCGACATGGAGGAAATGCAGGCGGCCGGAATCAGTCCCCGGGACGTTTCGCTGATCGTGATGACCGGCGGTTCCTCGTACTGGGAGAAGGCATACAGCCCCTCCGAGGTCTGCGTCACGGAAATCGGCGCCCGCGGATCACGGATCGTCTGGCGCTCGGAGCAGATGAACATGGGCGGTCCGGAAACGCTGACCGCGCTTCTCCGCTTCGGGCAGGAAAAATATCCGGCCGAAGATTACGCGCTGATTCTCTGGGATCACGGCGGCGGCCCGCTGGAGGGCGTCTGCTGGGACGAGCTTTTTTCCATGGACAGCCTGACCCTGTCCGAGCTGACGGAAGCGCTGAAGGCCGCGGAGCTGCCGCGCCCGCTCCGCTGGATCGGCTTCGACGCGTGCCTGATGAGTTCGCTGGAGGTCGCGGCGGCCGTTTCCCCGTACGCCGATTACATGATCGCGTCCCAGGAAACGGAGCCGGCCTTCGGATGGAATTACGCCTTTCTGAACGGAATCGAGAAGGATGAAAGCGGCGCCGCCACCGGCGAAAGGATCGTCGACGCGTATTTCGCCGGCCATGAGGACTCAAAGGACGTCCTGACCCTCTGCTGCACAGATCTGAAAAAGACCGCGGCGGTTCTGGACGCCTTCGATCCCTTCTTCGGCCCCGTCGCGGAGGGGATGGATCAGCAGCGCTTCGACCTGATTTCCGGCCTGCGCATGTCGGCGGTCTCCTTCGGCGAAGGCGCCCGCGCCCTGGGGGATACGGGTTACGATCTGGTGGACGCCCGGGATCTGGTCTCCCGGCTTCCCGGCGGGGAGGCGGAGAAGGCGGAAATCCTCCGGCTGCTGGACGAAGCCGTCGTCTGCAGCCGCTCGAACGTCGAGGGCCCGGGCGGGCTGACGCTGTACCATCCGTACGAGAACAAGGAGAAATATCTGTCCAAATGGCATGAAAACTATACCGGCCTCGGCTTCAGCTCCGGCTATACGCGCTACGTTGAGTCGTTCGGCTCCATTCTCACCGGCGGAGCCCTGTTCCGGTGGGAGAATCTGGTTACGGAGGCATACGGCGCGGACGGGAGCGGCGCGCAGCTTTTCGGGCTGCCGCTGACCCCCGCGCAGCGGGACAGCCTGCTTTCCGCCCAGCTTCTGATCGTCTGCGACACGTTTACGCAGAATCCGCTGACGAACGGCTGCGTTACCGTCGCCTCCTGCCCCGCGGAGCTGGATGAAAACGGCGTGCTCACCGCGCGCTACGACGGGCTGACGCTGTATGTCGAAAGCGAAGACGGGGAGCTGATCGGCCCGGCCAGCTTCATCCTCACGGACGACGGCCGGTACGACCTGGTTTACGCCGTGTACGTCCCGGAGGACAGCTGGCGGCTGCAGAGCACCGTCTCGGTGCTGTACTATCTGGACGCGGAGAATCCCCCGGAATACCCGGAAATCTTCAGGACGCGTGTATGGGACGAGGCCACGCAGAGCTTTTCCAGCCGGATCGCCTTCTCGGAGGAGCATTACAGGCTGCTCTATCTCTGGAACAGGCTGCGCGTCTACCCCGGGCCGGGGGAAAACGGCGTGCTTCCCGCCTTCCAGGACTGGGAACGGTACGAGCACGGCATGAGCATGTACGGGCTTTCCCTGCCGGACGACTGGCGTTTCCGTTTCGTCCGGGAGCAGGTTTCCGGCGTGCAGCTTCACGCCATGTTCGAAATCACCGACACCCAGCACAACCGGTACTGCAGCGTTCCGGTTCCCGTCGCCAACCCGAATCTGACCCCCCTCGTCCCGGAAAGCGGCTCCTTTGACACGGACGCCTTCAGCCTGAGCCTGTCCGGCAGCGTCAACAGTTCCTCCCTCAGCAGGTCCGCGGAGCTGATCCTCACGGCCGAAAACCGCGGGACGGAGGACGCGGCTCTGGAAACGGACGGCTTCCTGCTGAACGGGGAGCGGTACGTGAAACGCCGCGTGAAGATCTCCGTTCCCGCCGGCTCCTCCGTGGATTACACCCTTTCCGTTCCCGGGGATCACTTCGTCCTGATGGATTCCCTGGACAGCCTGTCCTTCAGCGCCGTCTGGACCTCCGGCGGCGAAACGCTTGAGGAGGAGGCCGTCTTCCGGTTCTCCGGCGCGGA
>ONXY01000396.1 GCA_900321945.1 uncultured Eubacteriales bacterium
ACCTTTCCGGGCAAAAAGCCCGTTTGTTATTTTATCATATCCGCGGCCGTTTGAAAAGAGATTTTTTCCGTCCTCCGGGGCGGCCGCCCCGTTACTCGGAGTAGATCACGTCCGACACGTCGTTGGTCAGGACGAAGAAGCTCTTTCCGCGCTGCATCTTCAGCTCGTCCCCGTTCTCATCCACGAGAATCAGGCGGCCGTCGGTGGAATTGCGGACCCACGCGCCGCGGACGTACTTCCCGTTCTGGAAGATTTCCGCCGCGCCGGAGCCGGCCAGATGCTTGAAGAGATAGATATAGTTCTTCTCGTAGGAGAAGCGGGTGCGGATGACCACCACGTTGGAGAAATAGATCGTCTCGCCGGTGTCGCGGTCCGTGTAGAGACCGCTGGAGTTGGTCCGGGTGTAGGCGTTCTTCTCCGCGTCGTACTTGAACACCGCGCGGCTGGCGGAGTTGGAGCCGGACTTGGCGTCGTCGCCCCGGTGCAGCACCCGCACGATGTTCGCCGCCGCTCCTTTGGTCCGGGGCTCGTCGGTGAACAGGAAGGGCCGCTCCTCAAACTCCACGCCCTGGTCGATCAGGTTCCGGTGGATCTCGTCGATATGGCAGGACAGGTTGTGCCCGCCCTTTCCGAGGCCGCTGAACCGCTCGCCGAAGCCGTTGTTGTTCAGCAGGTTGTAGACCCGGTGGGTCTGGGACATGCGGAACTCGCGCACCATCTCCTCCAGGTCCACCTGTCCGCCCTTCACGGCGGGGGGCCCGGCGAAGGCGAAGGCCGCGTTGAACATAAGCGCCGACGGCAGCATGGAGACGCGGCCGGAGCGGACCGGGCCCGCCTGATGGGGGTAGCTGTCCGCGAACAGCGCCAGCAGCTTCGTGGCGCCCTGGCCGGCGTTGGGAACCTGGAAGATGATGTCGGCGTACCGGACGCCCCAGTGCGGATAGGCTTCCTCGGCGTTGTCCAGCACCATCACGATGGGCGTAAGCGGCTCGCCGGAGGCGGCCAGGCCCGTATAGGGGCTGACGCCTTCCTCGCCGGCGCGGACGGCGGGATAGTTCCCCTTCAGCCGTATGGTCGGCTCGGTCGTGCCTTCCACGTGGACGGACTTGTCCTCGATCGCGCCCAGATCCTCTTTTTTGATCGGATGCAGGGAGATGCCGGGCTGCTCCCGCTCGGAGGTCAGGGTCCACTTGTTCTTCGCGATAATGAACTCGTCGCTGGCCGTGTAGGTTCCCAGCGGTCCGAAGGCGCCCTCCGTTCCGTACCAGGTGGAGCCCGTGGCGTACTGAACGATGTAGACGCCCTCGGTCACCTTCATGTTGACGTTCTTTTCCGGCTCGATGAAGGCTTCCGCCTGGATGACGCCGGTGTCCGCGTCCCGCAGGATCACGTAGGTGTTCCGTCCGCCCTTGGGCACTTTCACCGTGACGGTCCGGCCCTTCTTGTTCAGGGAGAAAAGGACGCCGGTCTTCGGCATCGGCTGGCTCGCCTCGGCAGGCAGCGCCCGGTATCCCTCCACCAGTTTGTCGTACCACTCCGCGGGTTTGTAGGCCGCGAAATAGTTCACGTAACCGGAGGGAAGCTCCCCGGCGATCAGCTCGTCGATGTCAAAGGTGATCTTCTGGGTCTTCAGCCGGCCCTTCTTCGCCTCGACGGCGGTCTCGGCCAGGCCGCTCCGCCACATGTAGGACAGGCTGTCCTCCTTCGGGCGCTGATCGGCGGTCACGCCGGCCAGCGTGCCGCTGACGCCGTCGAAGGCCCGGTTCAGGAAGGTGACGGGATCCAGCGCGTCCCAGGACAGCGTGATGCTGTGGGGGCCCGTTTTGGCGGAGGAGTATTTCCACGCCCGCTGCAGATACAGAAGCGGCGCCCATTCGGACGGGTTCTCGCAGGGGAACAGCTCCGGCCTGGCCGCGATGAACGCGGCGAAATCCCCGTCGGCGACCATCAGGTCCGCCGCGGAGGGTTTTTTCTTATCCGTCGCGGGCACGCGGAAAAGCATGTCCGTGAACGCCTGGGTCAGCTCCTTTTTGTCAAAGGCGCTCTTGGCCGTTTTCGCCGCGGCCTTGACCTTGTCCAGGAACGCGTTCCGCGGCTTTTTCTTCACGGTTCCGTCCTGTTCGAATTCCACCGAAACACGCAGATTGTATCCTGCGATGTTCTTCAGCGCCGTCTCCGTCCACGCGGCCTTGTCCGCCGCGTTGGCGTAGGAGCCGTTTGTCTTCAGATCCGGATCGAAGCTGCGCAGGGAGAAGGACGCCGTCGTTCCCTCCCAGCTGATATCCTTCGCGCCGGCCTCCAGAACGGCCTTCACCCAGACGTCCTTCTGGGCCCCGGCCAGTTCGGACAGGAAAGCCTCCACCCAGCCGTCGGCGGGCGCGGCGCCTTCGCCGCACGCCGGCACGCACGCGAGCGCCATGATCAGGCAGAGCAGAAGACAGACAGTTCGTTTCAGCATGTTTCTCGCCACTCCTTTGGAAAATAGGATGGAATGTATTATAGCGGATTCCGGGCGAAAAAACAATATATTGCGGTTTTACACGTGAGATGATAGAATTCTGCCATCAGAAAACGGAGGAATCATCATGTCCCGGATCCGGATTATCGGGGGGCGCGGCGGCGCCCTGCGGCCCTGGCTGTTCAGCGGCGCCGCCGAAAGCAGAAAGGCGGGCCGCCCGGTCGTGCTGTTCGTGCCGGAGCAGTACACCCTGCAGGCGGAGCGGGATCTGCTGACCGGGATGGATCTTCCGGGCCTGCTGGATCTGGACGTCGTCAGTCCCACAAAGCTGAAAACCCTGGTGCGGGAAAGGCTGGGCCGGTCCGGCCGCCGGGAGCTGGACGGGCAGGGCCGCGCCATGGCCGTCCACCGGGCTCTGCA
>ONXY01000398.1 GCA_900321945.1 uncultured Eubacteriales bacterium
GTATCCGTGCAGACGCTGGGGCAGCTCGTCTGCGGCGCGGTCAGCCTTGCTGAAGCCGCGTACCGGGAGGACACGGTGATTTCGGGAAATCGGGAGACGCTGGAGCGCGTTTTCACCCGGAAACCGATTCTGGTGGAAGATCATTTCTGAGCGGGGAGCCGGCCGGCGCTATTCTCTTTTCGGGAAAGGAACGGAAAATGAGCTATATACAGGCGGAAAACCTCCGGAAGACGTTTATCGTCCGGGAGAAGCGGGAGAAGGGCAGCCTGCTCCGGCAGAAAAAGACGGTGGAGGCGATCCGGGATCTTTCCTTTACCGTGGAAAAAGGAGAGATGGTGGGTTACATCGGCCCGAACGGAGCGGGAAAATCCACGACGGTCAAGATGCTTTCCGGCATTCTGACGCCGGACGGGGGAACCGTGTCCGTCGGGGGGCGGATTCCCTGGAAGGAGCGCAGGGAGCACGTGAGGAACATCGGCGTCGTGTTCGGCCAGCGGACGCAGCTGTGGTGGGACGTTCCCGTGCAGGACAGCTTCGACCTGCTGAAGGACGTGTACCGCATTTCCCCGGAGGATTACCGGAGGCGGCTGAACGAGCTGAAGGACGCCCTGCGGATTGAGCCGCTGCTGCGGACGCCGCTGCGGCAGCTGAGCCTCGGGCAGCGGATGCGGGCCGAGCTGTGCGGATCCCTGCTGCACCGGCCCGGGCTGCTGTTCCTGGACGAGCCGACGATCGGGCTGGACGCGGTCAGCAAGCTGGCGCTGAGGGATTTCCTGCAGTGGGAGAACCGGGAATACGGCACGACGGTCATGCTGACGACGCACGACATGGAGGATATCGTGGCGCTCTGCCCCCGGGTGATGGTGCTGGGGCACGGAAGAAAGCTGTTCGACGGGGCGCTTTCCGCGCTGCTGGGAAGATACGACACGGTCCGCACCGTATCCGTACGGTACGCGGAGGCGGAGACCGCGCCGGAGCTGCCCGCCTCCGTTCCCGTGACGCGCGAAGGCGAAAACCTGATCATTACCTACTCCCCGGCGGAGTATCCGACGGCGGAGCTGATTTCCCGGCTGCAGGAGGCGGGGACGATCCGGGAGATGACGGTTCAGCCCCGGAATATCGACCATCTGGTGGCGGCCATGTATCAGGAGATGGATCTATGAGAGCCTATCTTTCCGTTTTCCGGCTCCGGAGAAGGCTGGAGTTCCAGTACCGCGGGGCCGCTGTGGGCGGCATCGTCTGCCAGGCTTTTTTCGGGATCATTCTGATCGCCGTTTACCGGGCGATGTACGCCGGGAAGCCGCAGGACTATCCGTTCCGGGAGGTCGCAAGCTATGTGTGGCTGCAGCAGGCGTTTTTCCGGATGCTGCTGGCCTCCGATCCGGATCTGCTGGACAAGATCCGGACCGGGAGCATCGCCTACGACCTCTGCCGGCCCCTGAGCCTGTACGGATTCTACTACGTCCGGATCCTGGCCCAGAAGACCGCGGGAAGCCTGATCCGCGCGGTTCCCATGCTGATCTTCGCGGTTCTCCTGCCGGAGGGCTGGGGCCTGACGGCGCCGGCTTCGGCGGCGGGCCTGGCCTGGGGCCTGGCGGGGCTGCTGCTTGGCGCGCTCTGCGTTTCCGCGCTGGAGAACATCACCATGGGCATCACGATGCGCACGCTGGATTCCCGCGGGATCCAGGCGATGCTGAACATGCTGATGATGATCCTGGCGGGCAACATTCTGCCGCTGACGCTGTTCCCGGACAGCTGGCAGAAGGTAATCACCCTGCTGCCATACGCCCAGCTGCTGGACGCGCCGATCCGCCTCTACACCGGCAGAACGCCGCCTTCCGGCGCCCCGCGGATTCTGATCATTCAGACGCTGTGGATTCTGCTGCTCACGGGAGCCGGGGCCGCCCTCTGGCGGAGGAACCAGAAGCGGATCGTGATTCAGGGAGGGTGAGATGGATACGGTCAGGCTTTATCTTCATTCCATGCGCATGCTGCTGAAAAGCCAGCTGCAGTATCCGCTGTCCTTCTTTCTCCAGACGGCCGCCCAGCTGGTGATGGAGGGCGGGGAAATGCTGGCGGTGATCCTGCTGGTGAACCGGTTCGACCGGCTGAACCAGTGGGGGCCGGGAGACCTGTACTTCTTCTTCGGGCTGATGGCCGTGACCTTTTA
>ONXY01000364.1 GCA_900321945.1 uncultured Eubacteriales bacterium
ACAGCGGGCAGCGTCCCGATAAAAGCCGGGCGGATGAATTCCTTCGGGGCGGATGGTATAATCGTTCTGATTCCCGCGAAGAGCGGGGGGACGGGCTGTAAGGCGCCGGGTTTCCGGACCGCGGCGCCGTGAATTTACGCAGACGGGTACCTGACAGGCGCACCCGGCGGGGGAGATATGTACGGAATCGATTTTCACGCGGACGACTACGGGGCTTCCGTCCACAACTCGGAGCGCATTCTGGAACTGATCCGGGCGGGAAGCGCGGACAGCGTCAGCGTGATCGTGAATATGAGCTGTTACGGGGAATGCATGAAGCTCCTCCGGGAAAGCTGGGACGGCTTTCCCCGGAAGCCGCTGCTGTCGGCCCATATCAACCTGATCGACGGGCGCATGCTTTCCTCCGGGGAAAACGGGGAGATCATCCGGAACTCCTGGGGCAGGCTGTTCTTCCGGAGCCTGATTCCCGGCCGGAAAAGAAACGAACTGAAACAGTTCATCGCCGCGGAGACGGAGGCGCAGCTCCGGGCCTTCACGGAGGAAACGAAGGACCTGCGGGATGAAAACGGAAACCCGATCGCCCTGCGGATCGACAGCCACGTGCACACGCACATGATTCCGCTCGTGTTCCGCGCGCTGGAGGAGACGCTGGACAGGACGGGCCTGCGGGAACGGGTCAGCTTTATCCGCTGCTCCACGGAGCCGCTGTTCATGTTCCTCTTCACACCGGGCGTGGCGGGGACCGTTTCCCCGGTCAGCATCGTCAAGAACGTGACGCTGCATCTCCTGAGCCATTTCGTCCGGAACAGGCTGCGCCGCGAAAACATCGGGACGGGCCGCATCTTCGGCGTGGCGATGACGGGGGAGATGGATCTGAAGCGCGTGAAGCGGCTGCTGCCGAAGATGGAAAAATACGCGCGAAAAAAGGACGCGTATCTCGAGGTGCTTTCGCATCCCGGACGCGTCCTGCCGGAGGAGCTCTCCGACGAATACGGCCCGGACGACCGGAAGGCCTTCCTGTCCCCGAACAGGGACACGGAGTACGAAACCTTCACGGAGATCCGGAAAGCCGGCAGATGACAGAAAAGAAGACCGGGGCCCGCGGGCTCCGGTTTTTGTTATCAGAATTTCACCACCACGACGTCCCGGATCACCTGAATCGAGCCGTCGTCCGGATAGGAGGGCATGGCCGTTACCTCGGGCCAGTCCTCCACTGTGGCCGGATCCACCGTCCGCGGCTCAAAACCGCACCAGCGGGCCAGGAACTTTTCCCAGGCCCAGTTGTTCAGATAGCCCTGAATATTGTCGTCATAGGTTCCGAGAGTCAGGAAATCCAGCTCCTCCAGGTTGTACAGATTCAGGTCCGACATGTTCTCCCGGTTGACGAAGGCGACGGGCAGCTCGTCCCGGAAGCCTTCGGCGGACTCGATCCGGGACACCAGCGTCGTATTCCAGGAGATCGCCTCCTGCTGCTGGAAGGCGGTCTTCATATAGCACTGATTGTCGTAGCGGACGTACATGACGCAGCCGGCCGCCAGCACCAGCGCGGAAGCCAGGGAAAGGACGCGGCGGAAGGGCGGGAACATGGGCTCCGACCATTCAGCCAGGCAGAGCGGGAGGAGGAACAGCATGACCTGGCCGTAGACCATCAGGCTGTGGACGTCCTCGGAGATCACGAAGATGAAATTGCAGCCCAGCGGGACCAGGGCGAACGCGGCCGCCAGAAGCACCGCCCGGAGCGGGCTCTTTTTCCACGCGCGCGCCAGATGCCAGACGCCGAGGACCGCCGTCAGGCAGAGCGTCAGCCGGCGGATATTGTACAGGGCCTGCGGGAACATGTCCCAGAGGACGTTATGGGTGGGGAAAAAGAACTCCCGGTACGCCGTGCCGGCCCGGGCCAGATAATCCCCGAGGGACGTGCTGCCGACCTGGTCGATGCCCAGATAGCCGTCCAGCTGAACGTGCCGGAGCTGGAGGAAGAGCTTGCTGCCGGCGAAATACACCCCCATCACGGCCGCCACGCAGAGCGCCCGGACCAGCAGCCTTTTCAGCCAGAAGCCGGTCTTCTCCTCCCGCAGGGAGAGGAACATGATCTGATCCGTCAGCACCAGCATGAGCAGCACGGGCAGGAACGCCTGATAAACCCCGACCGCGCAGCCGCAGAGCAGGACGCCCGCGGCCTTCCTCCACCACGCCCCGTCGGCGCAGATCAGGATGCCGCCCCCGGTGATCATCAGCAGGGACAGCATATAATAATGAACGGTGAACATGAAGCCGAAGAGGGACGCGACCACAGGGAAAACCGCCATGACCGCGCCCAGCAGCGCGCTGAGAACCCGGGAACGGATTTTGAAATAGTTCGCGATCAGCCCGGCGGAAAGCCCGACGCACAGCAGGGCCGTAAACCCGTTCACCAGCGGGAGGCTGAAATGGCCGTTTCCGTAGAACCACTTCTCCAGCTCCGTCAGCACGTACAGCATCCACCGGCCCAGCTCGACGGTCGTCCCGGTCATGAAGAGGGAAAAGATATCGTCGTGCCAGGAGAACTTGTTGAAAAGCCCCATTCCGTGGGCGAGGAGCCCGAAGGACAGCGCGCCGGCCAGAGCGGCCAGGAAGGACGGGGAAAGCCGGACGGGCGTCCGCTCCGAAACGCTCCGGTCCAGAGACAGCAGACGCTCCTTCAGGGTTTCCATACTCTTCATGACGGTTTTCCTCCATTTCCGCGCCGGCGCGGGCTTCCCCGGGGGACGGTTTTCCTTACGGGACGGATTATATGAAAGAAAGCCCCGGCTGTCAACGCTCAGGCGCCCGGGAATCCGCGGCCGCCGGCGGAGAAGGAGAAAGAGCCGGTTCTGAAGAATACTTACAGGCAGAAGGAAGGGGGAAACGGAAAATGAAAAAAGCGGTATGTCTGATGCTTGCGCTGGCGCTGTGCACCATGGGAATCCCCGGCGTTTTCCGCGCGGAGGCGAAAGCGGAGCTGCCCGCCGGAAGGCCGCCCCGGAGCAGCGAGCAGGAGCAGGAGCCGGCGCAGGAAGAAGAACAGACCCCGCGCCAGGACGAAGACCAGACGCCCGGGAATACCGGCGGACCGCAGGCGCCCGGACAGGGAAACGGGCCGCAGGCGCCGGGACAGGGCAACGAAGCGCAGACGCCGTATCAGGACGTTGACGAAAACGCCGCGCAGCTGGAGCTGCAGTGGGATCCGGGCCTCGGGAGACGGGGCGGATACGTTCTGCTGGTGAACGGGAACGCGCTGACCTGGGGGCAGGATATTTCCACCGCGGTTGATTTCTGCACCCGGAACGGCATC
>ONXY01000400.1 GCA_900321945.1 uncultured Eubacteriales bacterium
CTCTCCCGCCGCCGCGTCAAAGGCCCGGGTATTCCCGGTGACGGCGTAAATCATCGCCGTGCCGCCGGACAGGCTGTCAATGGTGAAGGTTACGGCGCCGCCGCCGGCGGTATAATCCGCGATCCGCGCCACCCTGCCGGTATAGGGGTCGAGCCGATAAGGGACGCCGTCCCCGGTCAGCGTGACGGTCACGCCGCGCAGAACCTTCTCATCGCCCTTGTATCGTTCCCCCTGAGCGTTGCCCATCATGGCGGAGTTTTCGGGGAAAGCGTTGTTGAACAGATAATAGTATCGGGTGCCGTCACCGGGATCCTGATACATGGTGGCTTCCAGCCGCGGCGCGTCGTAACGCGCGCGGGGGGCCGCGCCGAGCCCGTCCAGAGCCGCGAGGATCTCCTCCTCGGACGCGGCGGTTTTCACATTCGGCAGATCAAGGATCGCGGCGCAGGCGGCGGAAGCCGCGGCGTCCGCTTCCGTATTGCTTCCGTATACGCGGCTGATATCGCTGTTGTACAGGATGACCGGGATTCCGGCCCGCGCGTATTCCGTCAGACGGCTGACGGTTTCGGGAGAGACGGTATGAACCCGGTCGGCGATGAGCGCCCTGTATGCGGGGCCGTCCGCGGCAATCACGCCGCCGGAGGCCGCCGCGGCGGGGTGTTTCAGCACGGAATCGCTGACCAGATTATAGGAAAACCCGCTGTCCAGCAGTTTCTGAAAGCGGTTCCCGCTCTGAAAGTCGAAGGCGCTCTCCGTGTCGGTCAGCACGGCCAGATCAATCTTCGGAACGCCGTTCTGCAGCACAGCCTGAACCCGGCTCATGAAACCGGTTTCCGTTCCGAAATCCTGCCAGTAGGCTTCCCTGTATGTAAAGGAGGAGCCGTAGCTGCCGGCTCCGAAGGGCAGCCATCCGGGCCATTCGGACTGATAGCCGTTGAAAGACGTCGTATAGGGAGACCCGTGCAGGATAACGCGGTTCACGCCGTCGGAATAGTTCTGGCCCAGTTCCGTCAGCACGTCGCCCATGTTGACGTAACCGACCGCCGGCCCGGTCATGGCTTCCATGGTCAGGTATTCCCTGCCCGTGATGTTCGCGGTTCCGGCCTGATAGCGGATACCGTCTCCCTTGGCGTTGTTGTCGCATTCCGGTACGTCCGCGGCCATGGCCGCGCGGCCGATCTCAAGCCCCGGGAGATGGAAGGTCTGTCCGCGGAAGCCCCAGCCCAGGGTGCTTTCCGCCCATTCGGCCAGGCCCGTCACGCGGTGCTTCACATACAGTTCCGCCAGCCTGCTGTTATAATCCTCATAGATCCGGTCCGTAATGCCGTTGTCGTTGGTGAAGGCGTAGAACTCGGTCTCCGTCACGCCCATAAACCCGCTGGTGACATGCCTGCCGGCCGCCACGGCCGCCAGAATATCCGCCCGGGCGCGGTTCTCCCCCGCGCCGTCCGTAAAGGCGGAAGACCAGTAGGAGGAGGCGCTCGTGGCCTCGATCGAATCCTCAAAAATATATCCCGGATTTGCGCGCATCAGTTCCGCCAGCTCCGGATCCTTCGCGAACATCCGGTCCCAGAAATCCGTCACGGCCGACGTTCCCCCGGCGTTGAAATAGTTGGTGACAAACACGCCGTTGTGCATGATGCAGCCGCCGGCGATGCTTTGGCCGGTTCCGCGGCAGAAGGTGGAAAGCACGGCCCAGCCGCCGGCCTTCGGCGCGCCGGGCGCGTCCGCGGCTTCGATCGTCAGGCCTTCCAGGGATGCCTGGTACTCTTCCTGCCAGTCCGCCATCCGCCTGCGGTTCAGGTTTTCATCCTGCTTGCCGTTGTTTCGCGTCCAGGGACCCCCGGATTCCGGGCCGAAGAAGCCGCAGATCCTGTCGTAGTCCCAGCCGCGGGCTTCCGCCGTCTCCCGGTCGGGAACGCCTGCCGCGTATCCGGCGCCCGGGATCACCCCGACGCCTTCCGTGACGGGTATCAGGCTTCCGAAGTCAAAGACGTAAAACGTCCGGTCCGCCGCGCCGTCCGCGCCAGGAATGACCGCGGTTTCGGCAATCCGGACGACGGCCGCGGACACAAACTGATCCGTGAACAGAAAGTGTTCATAGGAGGGCGGCCCGAATGTATTGGCCGGGCCGTCCGTCTTCTGTTCGGGCAGCGCCAGCCTGACAAAGCCGTTCGCCAGATCCTCTTCGGTGATGGGCGTCACGCTGAAGGACAGTTCCTTGCTTGCCGCCTCGTCATTCGGATCGATCGTGTTCAGCGCCGGCGGCCAGTGTCCCGTAATCGTCACGTCGACCTGGAAGCCGCCCGGAACCTTCGCCGCCGCCTTCAGAACTCTCTTCAGCAGCCGGATCCAGTTGTCCGTTCCCCAGCCGTAAACGCGCGCTTCCTCATTGGTATACCGCACGCCGTTTGACATCAGCATCGCGATTTCCACGCCACCGAAGCCTTTGCCGGCGAGTTCGGAAATCTGTTTTTCAATCCGGCCGCCGTCGTCCCCGCCCGCGCCGGCGTCCGGGAACCACATGCGCGCCATCGGCTTCGCGGACGCGTCCGGTTCAAGGAACAAGTCAAGGACCGGCCCGGTCTTCCGTATCGTCCCGGCCTTCGCCGGAGCGGCGGTCAGCAGCAGGGCTGCCGCCAGAGCCAGTAATCTGAGCCATTTTGTCCGGTTCATTCGGTCAGCCTCCGGATTGAAGTTTTCTCTCCTGACGGTTTTCACAAAGTCCACGCGAAGCCGTCCCGGAAATCATTGAATTATCTGCGGTTGACGGTATTATACCGGTTCGGGAGGTTTTATGCAACAATGATCTTCCGACATGCAAAACGTCTTGCGGATTATGGGATTTTGAGGGTATAATGGATACGTTCTCAGCGAACGTCTCAGGGCGGATTATCCTCATACAGATCCGGATCTGCCGGGCTCCCGGAAATCCGGAAAAAATGTTCAGTGCGGAGGAGGAAGAAAATGGATATCGACATTCTCTTGGCTTTGCAGGATTTCAGAAACGGCGCGGGAGAGTTCTTATCCGGTTTTCTGTCAAAGATGACCTGGCTGGGTGAGCTGAACACGGCGATCGTCTTCATGGCGGTAATCTACTGGTGCGTCAGCAGGGATTTCGGCAGTTATCTTCTGATGGGCTGGAGCGGCAACAGACTGGTCAACGGGCTGCTGAAGGTGTCGGTCTGCGCCTACCGGCCGTGGATCAGGGACGCGCGTATCATACCCTACGGCGATTCCATCACCACGGCGACGGGTTATTCATTTCCCAGCGGCCATACGATGAACGCGTCGACCGTATACGGCGGCGGGGCGGTTCGCAGGGACGTTCCCCGGGCGCTGCGCGTCGTGCTGGGCCTTCTCGTCCTGCTCGTGGCGTTCAGCCGGATTTATCTGGGCGTGCATACGCCGCAGGACGTTCTGGTCGGCGCCGCGGCCGGAACCCTGGTCATGTATCTGACCGTGAAGCTGATGCAGTGGGTCAAGGATCATCCTGAAAAGGATCTTGCGGTGGCCTGTATCGGGATCGTCCTCGCGGCCGCCGTGGCGGTGTTCGCCGCGGTCAGGCACTATCCCGAAGACAGGGACGCGGCCGGAAAAATCCTGGTGGAAGGGTCAAAAATGGCTAATGACACCTTTAAGGGCGTCGGCTGGTGCGTCGCGTTTCTGACCGGGTGGATCCTGGAAAGACGGTTCGTTCAGTTTTCCACCGACATTTCCATGATGAGAAGAGTAACGCGGCTTGCGGCCGGACTGCTGAGTTATTATGTCGTCAGCCTGATTTTCGTGCCCGCCGTGAAAAACTGGATTTCCGGCGCGCCCGGCACCTTTGTGTCATGCTATCTGCAGATGTTTTATGTGACGTTCATTTTTCCCTGGTTGTTCAGGCGTTTTGAGAAAGCGTGACGCCGCGGCGTCCCTCCTGACGGCCCTGATGCTGAAAGGGCCGGCACGGCTCCGCCCGTTCGGCGGTGTGCCGTCGGGACCGGCGGCAGGGTGCTGTCTGCCCTGCCTTCCCCAAAGAAAATCTCCGGCAGCCTTTACCGGCCGCCGGAGATTTCCTGTTTCCGTTCCGTTTTTTATTTCATTGTCCGCCTGACGAAATGCGGTTCATTCCGGAGGCTCCTCCGTTTTTCCCGGACGTTCCGTTCAGATCCCGGCGGCAGGACCGTTCACCGCGCAGACCCCGCCCGCCGCCGTTTTTTATCTGGTTGAGTCCCTTCTGCAGAGACGGACCGGGACGGTGATCTGTTCCGGGACGGACTCGCCGCGGATCTGTTTCAGAAGGCAGCCGCACGCGGTTTCCGCCAGTTCCCGCGGATTGCGGTCCAGCGCGGTGACCGAGGGGGACGCCATGGTGGAAAACGGCGAATTGTCGAAGCAGATCAGCTTCACGTCCTCCGGAACATAAAGGCCGACCCGGCGCAGCGCGGCGACGGCTCCGAAAGCCGCCCGGTCGCTGCTCGCGATAATCCCGTCGACGGGAAGGCCTTTCTGAACGACGCCGCGGACCAGCTCCTCCGTTTCGGTTTCGGAAGGTTTTTCTCCGGAGCGGTTCAGGATACAGGCGGGATTGACCGGGATTCCGTGTTTTTTCAGCGCCTCCCCGTAGCCGATCACGCGCGGGTTGGTCCGGGTTTCCGCCAGATAGCCCGGCATGAGCAGAATATTCCGGCAGCCCAGGCCGATCAGGTATTCCGTGGCTTCCATCATGGCGGCGCGGTCGTCGTTGGCAACGCACGGAACCTTCCGGGCGGAGGCCGGATGCCGGTCCATCCACACGAGGGGAAG
>ONXY01000402.1 GCA_900321945.1 uncultured Eubacteriales bacterium
AGCACCGTCATGCCGGGAACCGGAAGCAGCTCGGCGAGATCGAACAGGCCGTGATGGGTCCGTCCGTCCTCTCCCCCGATTCCGCTGCGGTCCAGCAGGAACACAACGGGCAGATTCTGCATGGCCACGTCGTGCAGCATCTGGTCGTAGCAGCGCTGGAAGAAGCTGGAATAAACGGCGTAATAGGGTCTCATGCCCCCGACGGCCAGCCCGGCCGCCATCGTGGCGGCGTGCTCCTCCGCGATGCCCACGTCCATCAGCCTGTCCGGGCATTTCTCCGCGAAATGGTCCAGGCCGGTTCCGAGCGGCATGGCGGCGGTAATCGCGACAATCCGGCCGTCCTTTTCCGCCATTTCCGTCAGCGTGTCGGCCATGACGTGGCCGCAGGACGGACAGGACGGAAGCTCCGTCCTGTCCCCGGTTTCCACATAGAAGGGCGGCGTGCCGTGAAAGACTTCGGGCCGCTCCTCCGCTTTGTCGTAGCCGTATCCTTTCCGGGTTTTGACGTGGATCACGCAGGGGCCGTCGAACTCCCTGGCCATCCGGAGCGTCTTTTCCAGACCCTCAAGATTATGCCCGTCAATGGGGCCGAAATACTCAAATCCGAGGGTTTCGAAGAAGCCGATGCTGTCCGCCTTGACCAGGGCGGTCTTCATCAGGGTTTTCGCGGCGTGGGCCACGCGGTACACAGGCCTGCCGACTACGGGGATCTTCTGAAAACGGTGCATCGCGGATTTCGCGTTCTGCCACTCGCTGCTGACGCGCAGGTTCGTCAGCCTCGCGCTCAGCGCGCCGACGTTCGGGGCGATGCTCATCTCGTTGTCGTTCAGGATTACGATCATCCGGGTGGAGCTGTTGCCCGCGTCGTTCAGCGCCTCGTAGCACATGCCGCCGGTCAGGGAGCCGTCCCCGACCAGCGCGATGCACTGGTGCTTTTCCCCGCGGAAATCCCTCGCGCGGGCCAGGCCCAGCGCGGCTGAGATGGAAGTGGACGCGTGCCCTGTCTCAAAGCAGTCGTAGGGGCTTTCGTCCCTTTTGGGGAAGCCGCTGATTCCCCCGTAGCGGCGCAGCGTGGAGAACGCGTGATATCTGCCCGTGATCAGCTTGTGGACGTAACTCTGATGGCCGACGTCGAAAACGATCTTGTCCGTGGGAAAGTCAAACACGCGGTGCAGAGCCAGCGTCAGCTCCACCACGCCCAGATTGGAGGCCAGATGCCCGCCGTTGCGGGAAACGGTATGAATCAGCTCGTCCCGGATTTCGCCGCAGAGCAGGCGCATCTGATCCGCGCTCAGCTTTTTCAGGTCCTCCGGTCCGCGTATCGTTTCCAGAAGCATGTTTCCGCTCTCCTCCGATGCTTATCCCTTGCTGCCCTTCGCGCCCTTGGATCCTTTGGCTCCGAAGACCGCCCCTTTCAGGATGTCGCTGGTATAGGCGTAGCTGGCCTGGTTTTTGTCCCGGTTGGCCTTTTCCGCCAGCGCGACCATCCTGTCGATCAGCTTTCCGTAAGAGATGCCGGCGTTCTCCCAGAGATAGAAGGCGAGGCTGCCGGGAATCGTGTTGATTTCCGTGATGTACAGCCCTCCGCTTTCGCGGTCGAACATATAGTCGATCCGGACCACGCCCTTGCAGTCCAGCATGCGGAAGATCTCTTTGCTCGTCTCCTCGATCCGGATCCGCAGCTCTTCCTCAATGGGCGCGGGCAGAACCCGGCGCAGGCTGGCCATGCCCTTGCTTCCGCCCTGCGCGAGATACTTGTCCCTGAAGTCCAGGAATTCGTCGCCGCCCAGCGGCATCTCGATGGGGGAAGCCTCGACCTCGTCGTCGTAGCCCAGCACGCTGCAGTTCAGTTCGATGGGCTTCGTCAGCCCCTTCTCAACCAGAACCCGGCGGTCGTACTCGAAAGCCAGTTCCAGCGCCTCCCGCAGAGCCTCCCGGTTTTCCGCCCGGCTGACGCCGATGCTGGAGCCCAGATTCGCGGGCTTCACATAGACGGGCCAGCCCAGCTTTTCCTCCGCGTCCTTCAGCAAAGTATCCGGATCCTTCTCGAAGGCGGACCTGGTATACCATTCGGACGGGAGCACGGGAAGATTCCCGCCCCGGAAGAACTGCTTCATGAGGATCTTGTCCATACCCAGGGCGCTGCCCCCGACGCCGGCGGAGGAATACGGGAGATTCGCCAGCTCCAGCATGCCCTGAAGCGTTCCGTCCTCCCCGTTCATGCCGTGCATGACGATAATGAAGACGTCGATCCGGGCCACCGTTTTCAGCTCCGTCTTCGCGAAAAGGCCCTTTCCCTTTTCCAGAGCCAGCAGCGCCCCGGAGCCGGGAGTCATGTCAAGAAAGACCTTTGTGACGCCGGGCATGCCGGGACGGAAGGGCTGATAGCTCCGGATGTCCTTCAGCGGCTCTCCGGTGTACCAGGCGCCGTTTTCATCCACATAGACCGGGATCACGTCGTACTGTTCCGTGTCAGCGCGGCGCATCAGCTGCACCGCGCTGATAATGGCCACTTCCCGTTCGCAGCTCCGGCTGCCGAAAATAACTCCAAGCTGTTTCCTGCTCATGACTACTCCTCGCTGTAATTATCCGGCAGGTCGTTTTCGAAGAGGATCGTGTCCCCCGCGCCCGCCTCCGACTTCAGAATCTCCGCCGCTTCGCTCAGGCCCGAAACAACGCGGATGTTTTCTTCGGGGAAACCGGCCGAGACGAGCCCCTCCCGCAGCGCCGCGCTCCGCTTCCGGCCCACCAGCACGGCCAGATCACAGGAACCGGCCATCGCCGCCCCGAATTCCCGGTTCAGCGCTTCTTCCCGGTCTCCGAGCTCCACCATGCCGGGCGTCACAATAATCCGTCTGCCCGGAAATTCCTTCAGGACCGCGAAGGCCTGCTTCGCGCCGCGGATGTTGCTGTTGAACGCGTCGTCCAGGACGGTGATCCCGCCGGGATTCCGCTTCAGTTCCAGCCTGTGCTCCACGGGCTTCAGTTTCCGGATCCCGCGGGCGATCTCCCTGCCGGTCATGCCCAGCTTCAGGCAGACCGCCGCGCAGAGGACGATGTTCCGGATGTTCAGTTCCCCGAGCAGATCCGTCGAGCAGGGGATTTTCTCTCCCCCCGCGCAGAGAAGGAAACGGCTGCCTTCCGGAGAAACGCGCAGATCCTCGGCCCACACGTCGTCCCGTCCGGAATCCATGCCGGCAAGAACCTTTTCCTTTTCCGTCTTTTTCCAGAGATCCGTTACGATGCCGCCGTCGTCCGCGAAAAAGCAGGTACCGTCCGGCGGAACGGCGTCCATCAGCTCGTATTTCGTTTTCGTGATCCGCTCCTGGGTATGGAAGGTGTCCAGGTGCTGGGGCCCCACCGATGTCAGGATGCCCATATGGGGATGAACCAGGCGGCACATTTCCTTAATGTCGCCCACGTGCCGGGCGCCCATCTCCGCCACGAAAACCCGGTGGCCGGGCTCCAGCTGTGAGCGGATGACCTTCGTCACGCCCATCGGCGTATTGAAGCTGGCCGGCGTGACCAGCGTCGGGAACCGCTCGTTCAGCAGCGTTCCGAGGATGAATTTCACGCTGGTTTTGCCCCAGCTTCCGGTGATACCGATCCGGATCATGTCGTCCCGTTCCCGGAGGATCCGCTGCGCGTCCCGGAAATACAGCTCGCTGATGAGCTTTTCGACCGGCCACGCCAGGAGACCGCAGAGAGCGGTCCAGAGCGGCAGAAGAAGAGCGAAGGAGCCGTACGCCGCAGCCTGCGCGAAAGGTCCCTGCGGGAACAGGGCGTCCGTCAGGCGGGCGGTTCCGGCGGCCAGAAGCGTCAGAACCGCCGCACTCACGGCGTACAGCCTTTTGATCCTGGGCGTGAAGACCAGCGCCTTCTTCGCGGGCCGCCTCTTCCCCGCCCTCCGTACCGCGAATCCGGTCAGGACGGGCAGAACGCAGAGGAGCGCGGGAAAGGCCCATTCCGGCGCGGCGGAAAGCGCCGGACGCGCGATAAGGATTGCGGACGTCATGACGGCGCACAGAATCAGGCACCCGGCCCAGGCATGAATTCCCTGCCTTTTCAGCGTGCGGAAATAGCCCGGAAACTGGTAGCTTTCCAGCTGAAACCAGTGGATCAGCTGTCTCGCCGCCAGCAGGCACCCCAGAGCGTACGCCGGCGCGGTCAGCCAGACCGCCCGCGTCACGGCGACCCCAATTTCATTCATCCCCGTCTATGCCTCCGACAAAAAATGCTGAACGATCGTATTGAACCGGGAAGCCTGCTCCAGATACGCGAAGTGCGTGCCACCCTCCAGGACGGCCAGACCCGCGTCCGGAATCAGCTTTTCCATTTCCCGCCCCATCCACAGGGGCGTCTCCGTATCCGCGTCGCCCCAGAGCAGCAGCGTGCCCGGGGTCAGCCGGGGATACCGGTCGCGGAGATCCTGGTTAATGACCTTCACGAAGGTTTTCCGCATCTCCCCGTCCAGCGCGTTGTAATCCGCGCTGCCGTATTTCCGGCGCAGGTTCTCCTCCATTTTCTCCCCGACGGAGCGGAGGCCCGGAAGCTTCCGTATGTTCTGAAGCAGTTCCTTTTTTCTCCGGAATTCCGCGGCCCTTTTCCGCGCGGCCTCGTCAGGTTCCTTCCGCAGGCCGGCGGCGCCGGTGAAAACCAGCTTCGTGAACAGCCCGGGCCATTCGCTTCCGGCCCAGGCCAGCACCCTGCAGCCGAAGCTGTGGCCTACGGCGGCGCAGGGAACGAAATCCAGCTTTTCCAGAACCTCCTTCAGACACGCCGCGTATTCGGGCACGCCCCAGGGTTCGGGGGGCCGGCCGCTCCGCCCGAAACCCGGAAAATCGATCCGGAGCACCCGGTGTTCCGCCTTCAGCGCCTCGGCGGGCGAGGCCATAAAGGAGGAGTCGCATCCCCAGCCGTGGAGGAGAAGAACCTTCGAACCGCTTTCCCCGAGGATATCGCAGAACACCTTCGTGCCCCCCGCCTCAACAAACACGACGCTTTCACTTCCCTTTTATCCGCCCGGACTCACGGCTTCAGCACCCACAGGTACCGTTCCTTCCGGGCGCTGATGTCAAATTTCCGCTGCAGATCCTCGTCCACCGGGACCTCGCTCTCCCAGACGCACCCGAGCGCCCGGCAGGTCTTCCGGCTCGCCGCGTTGTCCGGGTCGCAGGTGATCACCACGCTGCTCTTCCCGCTGCGCAGCGCCTCCTCCCGGATCAGGCGGCAGGCCCGCTCCGCGTAATGATGCCCCCGCCAGGGGGGATCGATATGATATCCGATATGACCGTAGAAGTAGACGCCCCTGCTTTCCCCGTCCCTGTAGCTGATGCGCCCGATCTCCCGCGGGTTCCCGTGTTCCGCGACGCGCCAGACGCGCTCATGCCCGAAGCCGAGCTCCCGGCTGGCCGGCGCCTCCCGGACGGGAATCAGGTCGATGACCCCGTCCGTATACTCGGGACGGCGAAAAAACCTGTACAAGCCTGTCAGACCTCCTGAACCCGCACCTGATCCAGCAGGGCGTAGAAATCCTCGGGAATAATCAGCTGAGTGCCCTCCGTCATGACGCTGGCCGCGCCGGCGGCCACGCCGTACCGGAAGGCCCTGCACATATCGCCTTCCCTTTCGTAGCCCAGGAGCATGCCGCCCAGCATGGCGTCGCCCGCTCCGACCGTGGACCGCGTGGTCACGCGGAGCGCGGGGGCGAACAGGGTCTTTTTCGAATCCACGTACATCGCGCCCATCGCGCCCATGGAGACCACCGTGTGCTGTACGCCCAGACGGATGAACAGCAGGGCGGCGTCCCGGATGGAGCGCATCGTCCGCAGCTCCAGTCCCAGGGTCGTCTCCAGCTCATGGAGATTGGGTTTGATCAGGAAGGGGCGGGCGGCCTTGGCGGCCATTTCGAGCTGAGGGCCTCCGGCGTCCAGGATGCATTTCTTTCCTTCCAGGCTGAGCATCAGGTCGCGGTAGACGCTCTGCGGGCATCCGGGCGGCAGGCTTCCGGTAAGAACCACCATGCCGCTGTCCGCCGTCGCTTCCCGGGCGAGATCGAAAAAAGCGGCCAGGTCGCTTTCCCGCAGAGGGGTTCCGGTCTCGTTCAGCTCCGTGATGCCTTTCTCGTCCTTCAGGACCAGCTTCAGATTGGTCCGGATTTTTCCGGGAATCCGGAGGAAACGGTGCTTCAGGCCCTCCCGGTCCATCATGGCGGAAAGCTGATCCGCCCCGTCCTCCCCCATGGTGCCGATGCACTGCACGTCCAGCCCGAGGCGCCGGGCAACCACGGCCACGTTGATGCCGTTCCCGCCCATGTCTTCGCGCAGCTCGCTGATGCGGTTCACCTTTCCGAGCCGCAGGCTGTCCAGCTTCATCTCTTTGTCAAAGCTGGGATTCAGGCAAATCGTCGTAATCATTCCCTCACCCCCGTAAACAATCAAATTATTATATCACCTGAATCCTCCGCGCGCAACCTGCCGCCCGGATGAAAAACAGGAAGATCCGGTTGCGGTTTCATCCCGGTTGTGATACGATATTTTCACAAAGGTTCCGGAGGGATAATATGGAAAAAAACACGGATATTCTGATCATAGGCGCCGGAGTCGCCGGGTGCGCCGCCGCGCGGGAGCTCAGCCGCTACACCGCCGGCGTCACCGTGCTCGAGCGCGGGTGGGATATAGCCGAGGGCGCCTCCAAGGCGAACAGCGGTATCGTCCACGCCGGCTACGACGCGGTTCCCGGCACTCTGAAGGCGAAGCTCAACGTGGAAGGGGCCGCGCTCTATCCCGCTCTGTGCGCGGAGCTCGGCGTGCCCTACAGCGCCTGCGGCGCGCTTGTCGTCGGGTTTTCGGAGGAGGACCGGGAGACGCTGGGCGAACTTCTGGCCCGGGGCGTGGCCAACGGCGTCGCCGGGCTGAGGATCATCGGCCGGGAGGAGGCGCTGGCCCTCGAGCCGAACCTGAATCCTGAGGTGCTCTGCGCGCTTCTTGTCCCGACCAGCGGAATTGTCAGCCCCTACGAGATGACCTTCGCGCTCGCGGACGACGCCGCGCTGAACGGCGTCTCCTTCCGGTTCGGGGTCAGCGTGACCGCCGTTTCCCGCGCGGAGGAAGGAGGCTTCCTGGTTGAGACGGACGGAGACGCCTGGCGGTGCCGGATCCTGGTCAACTGCGCCGGCACGTCCTCCGCGGAGCTTCACAACATGCTTTCCCCGGCAAAAAAGAAGATCATCTTCCGCCGCGGGCAGTATTACCTGCTGGACCGGCCTGTGTCCGCTCCCTTCTCCCGCACGATCTTCCAGTGCCCGACGAAGATGGGCAAGGGCGTGCTGGTAACCCCCACGGTCCACGGCAACGTGCTTCTGGGCCCGAGCGCCGAGGATATCCCGGACGCCCTCGACACGGCGACCACGCAGGAAGGCCTTGATTTTGTCGTTGAAAAGGTCAGGCTTACCTGGCCCGGCGTTTCGCTCAGAACGAATATCACCAATTTCAGCGGTGTGCGCGCGCACGAGGAAAGCGGCGACTTCTCGGCCGGCCGCACGGAGGGATGCCCGGGCGCCTACGAAGCCGTCGGCTTCGAGAGCCCGGGTCTTTCCGCGGCGCCGGCGCTGGGCCGTTACCTGGCGGAGATGATCGCTTCCGATCAGGGGCTCGTCCGGAAGACGGAAACCGTGCCGTTTCCGGTCCGTTCCGTACCCTTCCGGGAGATGTCCCCGGAGGAGCAGGCGGAAGCCGTCCGCCGTAATCCTCTGTACGGGAATATCATCTGCCGGTGCGAAACGGTTACCGAGGCGGAAATCGTCGCCGCGATCCACCGGCCGGTGCCCGCCCAGAGCATCGACGCGGTCAAGCGCCGCGTCCGTGCCGGAATGGGACGCTGCCAGGGCGGCTTCTGCTCCCCGCGCGTCGCGGCGATTATCTCCCGGGAAGCCGGCATACCGCTGCAGGACGTCACGAAGAACGGCGGCCGGAGCTGGCTGCTTACCGGAACCCTGACCGAAAAGGCGGAAAGGAGGGATCCTTCCTGAAACCGGAATATGTGGACATTCTGATCATCGGCGCGGGTCCGGCCGGACTGGCCGCCGCGGCCGCCGCCCGGGAGGACGGCGTGGAATCCGTTCTGGTGCTGGAGCGGGAGGCGGAGCCCGGGGGCATTCTCCGCCAGTGCATTCATAACGGCTTCGGGCTTCACCGGTTCAAAGAGGAGCTGACAGGCCCGGAATACGCCCGGAGGGATATCGACCGGGCGGAGGAACTGGGTATTCCGGTCGAGTGCGGCACGACGGTGCTTTCGGTCTCGCCGGACAGGACTGTAACCTGCGTCTCCGCGGAGAAGGGCCTGCGGCAGATCCGGGCCGGAGCGGTCGTTCTGGCCATGGGGTGCCGGGAGCGGCCCCGCGGCGCGCTCTGCACGCCCGGCACGCGCTGCGCCGGCATCTATTCCGCCGGCACCGCGCAGCGGTTTGTGAATCTGGAAGGTTTCATGCCCGGAACCCGCGTCGTGATCCTCGGATCCGGAGACATCGGTCTGATCATGGCCAGACGCATGACCCTGCAGGGGGCGAAGGTGCTGGCCTGCGTGGAAATCATGCCCTATTCCTCCGGCCTGAACCGGAATATTGTTCAGTGCCTGCAGGACTACGGCATCCCGCTCTATCTGAGCCATACCGTCACGGAGATCCGCGGGCGGGAGCGGCTGGAGAGCGTGACGGTCGCCCGGGTGGACGAAAACCGCCGTCCCGTCCCCGGCACGGAAATGGTCTTTGAGTGCGACACGCTCCTTCTTTCCGTCGGGCTGATTCCGGAAAACGAGCTGAGCGAAGGCGCGGGGGTCCGGATATCCCCCGCCACATCCGGCGCGGTGGTCAGCGATACCCTCGAGACTTCCGTACCCGGCGTTTTCGCCTGCGGAAACGTGCTGCACGTCCACGACCTGGTGGACCATGTGTCCGAGGAAAGCTTCCGCGCGGGCCATGCCGCGGCGGCTTTTGTCCGGAACGCGCTCCGGAAGGCGCCGTGCATTACCGTGCAGGACGGGCCGGGCGTCCGCGGAACCGTTCCGCAGAAGATCCGGATGAATCCGGAGGAGCCCGTCACGCTGATGTTCCGTCCCTCCGGCGTTTTCCGGAACGCGGAGGCCGTCGTGCGCTGCGGCGGGAAGGAGCTTTTCCGGCGGAAGGCCATGATTTTCACACCCGGCGAAATGGTATCCTACGTCCTGAAGCCTGATCTTTTCGCGGGTCTGGACGGTTCCGGGACCCTGACAGTGAGCATTGAGAAAGGAGACTGACCGTGGAGCAGCGGATTACCTGTATCAACTGCCCGGTGGGATGCCGGATGGACGTGACCCTGAGCGAAACGGGGGAAGTGCTGAAGGTGGAAGGAAACACCTGCCCCCGGGGGGATAAATATGCGCGGCAGGAGTGCACCCTTCCCCTCCGGATGATCACCGCCGTCGTTCCCGCGGAAAACAGCGCGGTTCCCCTGTCTGTCAAAACCGCCTCCCCGGTTCCGAAGAAGCTGATTCCCGAGGTGATGGCCGCGGTGCGCGGAATACATGTATGCCCTCCCGTGTCCATCGGGCAGGTGCTTCTATCCGACGTGTGCGGCACAGGGGTCGATGTCGTCGCCACCCGGGATCTGAAGTAATGCAGGTCCGGGCCGGAAAAGAGCGGAGCGGGCGGAAGGAAAATCCGTACTTGTATCACCCGTCCGTTTCTGCTATAATCCTCCCCGGATCCAAAGAAAGAAAAGGAGTTTTTGCCGATGATTTTTGAAAAACTGTTTGGAATCGCCTCAGCCGTCGCGGAGCAGGCCCCCGCAGCCGCCGACGCGGCCGCTGAAACGCCCGTCAATCCCGTAGCCGCCATGGTCACGACCTTTCTTCCGATGATCCTGATCTTCGTGGTTTTCTACTTCTTCCTGATCCGCCCGCAGCGGAAAAAGGACAAGAAGGTCAAGGAGATGCTGAACAATCTGAAGGCCGGCGACAGAGTCTGCACGATCGGCGGCATCTACGGCACGATTATCGGGCTCAAGGACGACACCGTGACCCTTTCCGTCGGAAGGGACAACCTGAGCATGGTGATCGCCCGCTGGGGCATCCGCAGCGTCGAGGAAGTCACGATCGAAAACGACGCGGAGGCGCTGAACTGATTCCCTCCGCATTAAAAACCCCGGAGATCGTTCTCCGGGGTTTTTCGTATGCGTTTCCTTATTTTTCGTCCGGAAGCCGGTCGACCACGCTGACCGATTTCGCTCCGAACGTTTCCCTCATTTCCCGGACGTACTCCTCGTCGGAGGCCGTCTCCTGATCGCGCTTTTCCTGAATCCTGTCCAGCGCTTTGAAAGCGCTCTGAACGCCCGACGCGGCCGTCAGCTCCGCCTCGATTTTCTCCCGGCGGTCCCTGCTGTTCAGGCTCTGCACAATGATCTCAAAACCCGGATTGGCTTTCCAGGAGTAAACGGATCCGTCGAAGCCCTGAAACTGTCCCATCTGCATCATGCCGTGGATGGCCGGCTCCGTCTTCTGCAGGCGCTTCAGCGCTTCCTTCCAAACGTCCTCCGCGCTGCGGCCCGTCGGCGTCAGCGCCGCGCGCGCCCTGTTCCCCGTTTCCGCGGACGGCCCCGCCCCGGTGGCGGCGGGTTCCGTTTTTTCTTTCCCGGCGGACTTTTCCGGCTTCTTTTCCGCGGCTGTAACGACAATCTGTCCGTCGAGCCGGTCCTTCAGCCCGCTGATCTCATTCTCAAGCTCCGCGATCCGGTCGTTCAGCGCCAGCGTGTCGGTCTCAGCGGTGCGCAGGCAGCATTTGAGCCCCGCGTTTTCCAGCGCGGTCCGGGGCGAATACAGATATTTCATTTCCGATTCCAGGCTCATGAATATATCCAGCATGTTCATCAGCCGGGAAGAGCTGATTTTTTCCCCCGCGCGGAAATAATCCTCCGCGGCCGCGTCGGTCAGGTCCAGAATCTCCGCGGTCTCCTTTCCGCAGCATTTCGCGGTCAGAATCGCGCGCAGATGCTCGCTGAAGCTCCGGGCAAAAGCCGCGGGCTCCTTTCCGTCCCGCATCAGCCTGTCGATGAGCCGCAGAACGCCTGCCGCGTCTTCGTCCGTCAGCGCGTCGCTGAACCGGAAAAGGAACGCGGAATCGGTCGTTCCCAGAACGCTCTGAACCAGC
>ONXY01000032.1 GCA_900321945.1 uncultured Eubacteriales bacterium
ACGGAGACGGCGCAGAGCCCGGCTCCGTCTCCTCAGATTCCATCCCTTGGTATTCCGGCGGTCTATCCGCCTCCGGAAACGATACAGAGCGTACCAACCCTTCAGATTCCCGTTTTCCCCACGACCCCTGAGCCGGTGCAGGAGAACACCGAGCAGAAAAAAATGAGCCAGACATTCAAGGTTTTCGATCCCACGACCGGTCAGTACGTGGAACAGGTGAAGCCCGGCATGACGCCGGTGAATGAACCCGCTCCCGCTCCGCAGCCCCAGGCCGTCCCCACCATTCAGGTGCAGCCGGTCATGCAGCAGCCCGTGGTTCAGCAGCCTGTGTTTCAGCAGATGCCTGTCATGGTGATGGATCCTGCCACCGGCCAGTACGTCCAGCAGATGATGCTGTTCCAGCAGGATCCTGCCACCGGGAACTGGATTCCCGTGCAGCAGGCTCCCATCGCGCAGCCCGCCGCTCAGGCGCCGCAGCCTGTCGACCCCATCGCGCTTGCTGAGCAGCAGAAAGCCGCCGCCGCCGCGCAGAAGGAAGCGGAGAAGGCCGCGATTCAGGCGCAGAAGGACGCAGAGAAGGCCGCGAGAGACGCCGCCAGGGAAGCGAAAGAGAGGGAAGCCGCCGAGCGCCGGGCCAGGAACGATGCGCTGCGGGAGGAGGCCGCCGAGCGCGCACGCAGGAACGACTCCGTAGCCGGCCGCATCAAGAACGCGGCGATCAGCTCCGCCACGCGCCAGGTGACGAATTCCCTGACCAAGGGAATCACCAACGCGATCGGCGACCTGTTCAACGGGGGCAAGAAAAAGTGAGAATACCCGGCTTCCCCGTACGGGGCGGTCTGGTCGGTATGCCGATTTATGAAAAACTGAAAGGAAGGATCATCCCATGAGCAAACTAATTAAGGAATTCAAGGAATTCGCAATGCGCGGCAACGTGGTCGACATGGCCGTCGGCGTAATCATCGGCGGAGCGTTCGGCAAGGTCGTCACCGCCGTGATTGACATTTTCATCCAGCCCATCCTGGACGCGCTGCCCAAGATGGAAGGCGGCGGAACCGGCATTACCGGCGCTCTCATTACCTTCTGCGGCGTCCTGGTGGAGTTCATTCTGACGGCGCTGGTTCTCTTCGCGATTATCAAGGCCATGAACAAGGCCAAGGATCTGAAGAAGCAGCCCGAAAAGCCCGCCGCGCCGACCACGAAGAAGTGCCCCTTCTGCCTGAGCGAGATCGACATCAAGGCGACCCGCTGCCCGCACTGCACCAGCGAGATCAAGTAAGTTTTCCGAAAACGCCCGCCCCCGTTCCGGCCCCGCCGGAGCGGGGGTTTTTCCGAATGCGGAAAGGCCGCCGCGCCGCCGTGAAAAGAAGACGTTTTCAGCCTGCGGACGGATCATTTTTTTCTTGACAGGAGCGGGGCTGCGGGATATGATAGTTTCCGAACTGAATACCTTATCATGAGTGACGGAGGGACGGGCCCGATGAAGCCACGGCAACCGGCGGATGCGCTTGGTGCCAAATCCCGCAGCGCGCGCGCCTCTGACTGGGAAGCGCTGACAGATAAGGAGATTTTCAAAGGGAAATCCTCCGCCTGGCTTGCGCGCGAAGCCAGGCGGTTTTGATTCAGGGAAGAAGCCGTACGGAAGGAAAGAACCTTCCGGAAAAACTGAAAGGAGCAGAACATGCGCAGACTCTTTACCTCCGAATCCGTAACCGAAGGACATCCCGACAAGGTGTGCGACCAGATCAGCGACGCGGTGCTGGACGCTCTCATCGCGCAGGATCCCCAATCCCGGGTAGCCTGCGAAACATTCGCCACCACGGGCATTATCACGATCATGGGCGAAATCACGACCCAGGGCTGGGCGAATTTCACCGAGATCGCGCGGCGGGTTGTGCTGGACATCGGATATGACAGCAGTGAGAAGTTTTTCGACGGGAACACCTGCGCCATCATGAGCGCGATTCACTCCCAGAGCCCGGATATCGCTCAGGGCGTGGACCAGGCGCTGGAAGGCCGGGAAGAGGAAGCCGGGGAAACCGGCGCCGGTGATCAGGGCATGATGTTCGGATACGCCTGCGACGAGACGCCCGAGCGGATGCCCATGGCCATCGCTCTGAGCCACCGCCTGGCCCGGCGGCTGGCGCAGGTCCGGAAGGACGGCACGCTGCCCTGGCTGCGGCCGGACGGAAAGACCCAGGTGACCGTAGTATACGAGGATGACAGGCCCGTGGCAGTGGACACCATCGTGATTTCCACCCAGCACGCGCCGGAGGTCTCCCAGAAGGAGATCCGGGAGGCTATGCTGGAGCACGTGGTCCGTCCGGTGGTGCCGGCGGAACTGCTGAGCGCGGAAACAAAGTACTACATCAATCCCACCGGACGGTTCGTGATCGGCGGCCCCGCCGGCGATACGGGCCTGACGGGCCGGAAGATCATTGTGGATACCTACGGCGGCTACGCGCCGCACGGCGGAGGCGCCTTCTCCGGGAAGGATCCCACGAAGGTGGACCGCAGCGCGGCCTACGCGGCCCGGTACGCGGCGAAAAACGTCGTGGCGGCGGGGCTGGCCAGGAAATGCCAGCTGCAGCTGGCTTACGCCATCGGCGTGGCGAAGCCCGTCAGCATTCTGGTGGACACCTTCGGCACAGGCGCGGTGTCCGATGAAAAGCTGACGGAAGCGGTGGAAAAGGTCTTCGATTTCCGGCCCTCGGCCATCATCCGGGATCTGGATCTGCGGCGGCCCATTTACCGGCAGACGGCGGCCTACGGGCATTTCGGCCGGACGGACGTGGACCTGCCCTGGGAGCGGGAGGACAGAAAGGAAGCGCTGAGACAGGCGGCGGGAATCTGAAAACATGCCGGGTGTACCATCCCCGGTGACCAGGATGGAGGGAGAAAATGTATCGGATTGCGTACAGACGGGAACTGAACCCCAGCATGATCCTGCTGGAGGTGGAAGCGCCGCTGGTGGCGCGGAAAGCGAAACCCGGGCAGTTTATCATCCTGCGGGTCGACGAGGCGGGAGAACGGATTCCGCTGACCATCGCGGGGACAGATCCCGAAAAGGGAACCGTAAGGATCATCTTCCAGGTGGTCGGCGCCACCACGGAGCAGCTGAAGTTTAAGCGGGAAGGGGATTTCATTCAGGATTTCGCCGGCCCGCTGGGCAGGCCCACGGAAACCGAGGGCAAGCGGAACGTCTGCATCATCGGCGGCGGGGCGGGCTGCGCCATCGCGCTGCCGGTGGCGGAGGAATTCCACCGGCTCGGGGCGAAAGTCACGAGCATCGCCGGCTTCCGGAATAAGGACCTGCTGATTCTGGAGGACGAGTTCCGGGCCTGCTCGGACCGGCTGATCGTCATGACCGACGACGGCTCGTACGGGCGCCACGGCAACGTGACCGTTCCGCTGAAGGAAATGCTGGAGGCCGGGGAGAACTTCGACCTGGTGGTGGCCATCGGCCCGCTGGTGATGATGAAGTTCGTGACGCTTGCGGCGAAGCCTTTCGGCGTGCCGGTGACGGTGAGCATGAATCCCATCATGATCGACGGAACGGGAATGTGCGGCGGCTGCCGGATCACCCTTACGGAGAACGGGAAACGGGTGACGCGGTTCGCCTGCGTGGACGGGCCGGACTTCAACGGATACGAAGTGGACTTCGACGAGGCCATGAGCCGCTCCCGCATGTACGCGGACTTCGAGCGCCACGCCTACGAGGAAGCCTGCAACCTCTTTGAAAAGGAGGCGGAATAAGATGGCCGTGAATCCAAGGAAGCATGAGATGCCCACGCAGGAGCCGCAGGTCCGGGCACGGAATTTTCAGGAAGTAGCCCTCGGCTACACCATGGAGATCGCCGTGGAGGAGGCGAAGCGGTGCCTGAACTGCAAGAACAGCCCCTGTGTTTCCGGATGCCCGGTGAACATCGCGATTCCCGATTTTATCAGCCGGATCAAGGCGGGGGATTTTGAGGGAGCCTATCAGGTGATCAGCAGGAGTTCGTCCCTGCCCGCGGTCTGCGGCCGCGTGTGCCCTCAGGAAACCCAGTGCGAAAGCCAGTGCACCCTGCATACAAAGGCGAAGATGGATCCGGTCGGCATCGGACGGCTGGAGCGCTTCGCGGCGGACTGGCATAACGAGAACGTCACGGAGAAGGCGAAAGCGCCCGAACCCAACGGCCACAGGGTGGCGGTTATCGGCGCCGGGCCTTCGGGCCTGACCTGCGCCGGGGATCTGGCCAGGAAGGGCTTCAGCGTGACGGTGTTCGAAGCGCTGCACACGGCCGGCGGCGTGCTCGTATACGGCATTCCTGAGTTCCGGCTGCCGAAGGCCATCGTGGCGAAGGAAGTGGAAACCCTGAAAGAGCTCGGCGTTGACATTCAGACCAACGTCATCATCGGGAAGACCCTGACGATCGACGAGCTGTTCGACGACGGTTACGAGGCGGTTTTCATCGGATCCGGCGCGGGCCTTCCGAATTTCATGAACATTCCCGGAGAGGCGCTGAAGGGCGTTTATTCCGCCAATGAGTTCCTGACCCGGTCCAACCTGATGAAGGCCTATCAGGATCACCCGCATACCCCGATCATGAAGGGCGGGAAGGTCGCCGTGGTGGGCGGCGGAAACGTGGCCATGGACGCGGCGCGCACGGCGCTGCGGCTGGGCGCGGAGAAGGTCTATATCGTCTACCGCCGGTCCATGGAGGAACTGCCGGCCCGGCGGGAGGAAGTGGAGCACGCGGAGGAGGAAGGCATCGACTTCCGCCTGCTGTGCAATCCCACGGAAATCCTGGGCTACACGAATCCGGAGAATCCGCGGGATCCGCGAAACGGCTTCGTGACCGGCATCCGCTGCGTGCGGATGGAGCTGGGGGAACCGGACGCCAGCGGCCGGAGACGGCCGGTGGAGATCCCCGGCAGCGAATTCGAGCTGGAGGTCAATACGGTGGTCATGGCTATCGGAACCAGCCCCAACCCCCTGATCAAGCAGACCACGGAAGGGCTGGAGGTCAACCGCCGCGGAGGCATCGTCGTTGACGAAAAGGGCCTGACCTCCCGGACGAACGTCTATGCCGGCGGCGACGCGGTTACAGGCGCGGCGACCGTCATTTCCGCCATGGGCGCCGGGAAACAGGCCGCCGCGGCGATCGCGGAGGCGCTTGCGTAAGCGCCGCGGCCGACAAACCCGGAACGTTCCGGACGGGCGTGAAGCATTCCGGGCTCCTTTCCCGGAAAGGGATTTCGGAAACCCCTTTTCATCGGGAGAAAAATAGGATATAATAAACGCAGCGCAGGAGCGCGGATCGTGAAAAACTGAACAGCGGGAGGAATGAAGCATGTCCGTAATCGAGCGTATTAAATCCCAGGCAAAGACCAAGGTAATGCATATCGTACTGGCGGAGGGAAGCGAGCCCCGGACCGTGCAGGCGGCCGCGAAGATCGTGGCGGAAGGCCTGGCGAAGATCACTCTGGTGGGAAATCCTGACGAGATTCAGAAGGTGGCGGCTCAGACCGGCACCGACCTGAGGGACGTCGCCATCGTGGATCCCGCGACCTGCGGGAAGAGCGAGGCTTATGCCGAGAAACTGTGCGAACTGCGGCAGAAAAAGGGCATGACCATTGAGCAGGCCCGTGACCTGGTTTACAAGAACACCCTGTATTTCGCGACCATGATGCTGAAAATGGACGACGCGGACGGCATGGTAGCCGGAGCCATCAACTCCACCGGAAACGTGCTGCGCCCCGCGCTGCAGATCATCAAAATGGCGCCCGGTATCTCCACCGCCTCAAGCTGCTTCATCATGGAGCTGCCCACAAAGGATTACGGGGACGACGGCGTGATGCTCTTCGGCGACTGCGCCGTGAACATTGAGCCCAACGCGGACGAACTGGCGGCCATCGCGCTGGCGACGGCAGCAACCTGCAGGAGCCTGCTGCAGGCAGAGCCCCGGGTGGCTATGCTCTCCTTCTCCACCAAGGGCAGCGCGAAGCACGACGTGGTAACTCTGGTGCAGGAAGCGACGGCCAAGGCCAAGGCCCTTGCTCCGGACCTGCAGCTGGACGGCGAACTGCAGGCGGACGCCGCGCTGGTGCCCGAGGTGGCAAACCTGAAGGCGCCCGGGTCCCCCGTGGCCGGGAAGAACCCGAACGTTCTGATTTTCCCGAACCTCGGCGCAGGCAATATCGGTTACAAACTGGTGCAGCGTCTGGCGGGCGCGAAGGCTATCGGCCCGATCATCCAGGGCCTGGCCAAGCCGGTCAACGATCTCTCCCGCGGATGCAACGTGGAGGAGATCGTCAACACCGTAGCCGCCGTGGCCGTGATCGCCCAGGGATGACAGATGAATCAGGACGCCCCTTCTCCCGAACGGGAGAAGGGGCGTCCTTGTGTGAACGCGAAAACTGTACGGCGCGGCAGGAAACGGGACGGACCGGGCCGGCGGAAGAGCCTGCAGGCAACGGACAGGGGGAGAGAAACAGAATGAAAATGCCGGGACTGACCGGGCTTCTTGTCTGCTTTATGCTTCTGATTCCGGCGGGAAACGCCGCCGCGGAACAGAACCGGATTGAAAAGCCGGAAGAGCTGTACGCAATGTTCAGCGACCGGGCGGAAAAAGCTGAGACGGCTTTTTCGTTCTCATGCGCCGGGGAAGCCATGGACGCCTGGAACGATTCGGAAACGTTCATGCAGTTTCTGGCCGGGATCGGAATCAGAGGATACCATTCCACCTATACGGAACGCGGATCCGGAAAAGATATTCAGATCACGGAGCTGAATTACATGGCCGGAGCCAGAATTCTGGCATACCATGCCTCCGGCAGGGAAAGAGAGCTTTCCGCCCGCGAGCGGGACACGCTGGAGGCGGCCGCGCGGATTGCCGGAGAGGCGAAGGGATCCGATCAGGAAAAGGAAAGGTATATCCACGACGCTCTCTGCGGACGTATCCGGTATTATACGGACGACGCTGAAGGAAACGACGACGACTGCGCAGTCGGAGCGCTGCTGGACGGAAAAGCAAACTGCGACGGATACGCGGACGCTTTTTATCTGACCGGCGGGCTGGCGGGGCTGCGGATCCGGTATATCAGCGGCGACGGGCTTACCGGACGCGCGGAGGACGCGGGCCACATGTGGAATCTGATCTGTCTGGACGGCCGGTGGGTGATGGTTGACCTGACCTGGGACGACGCCGATCAGGAGGGCGGGGCGGAAAATGAGGACTGTTTCCACCTCTGGTACAACGCCGGGGCCGGAAGGATGCGTCTGGATCATGCCTGGAGCCCGGAAACCGCGCGATGGGTGAGCATACCGGAGGAGGACGCGGCCGGCCTGATCCCGGAGGACGTCCGGTATACGACCGTGGC
>ONXY01000333.1 GCA_900321945.1 uncultured Eubacteriales bacterium
CAACAACGAATTCAATCCGGACGAGCGGTGTATGAAAATCGGCGTCACCGTGATGGTGGCGAGTGCGCTGGAGTTCCTCGGCTCCGAAACCTGAACAGGAGGTGGATGCAATGGCAATCCGTGACGTCCTTTCCCAATTCATGCTGACCCCCGCGCCCTCCGGCTATGAGAAGCGGATGGCGCTGCTGATGAAGGAGCATCTGTCCGCGTACTCGGACAACGTCCGCATCGACCGGGCGGGCAACGTGATCTCCGAGTTCCCGGGCACGAATCCCGCGGCGCCCAAAGTCATGGTGTTCGCGCACATGGACCAGCTCGGCTTCATCGTACGCAAGATCGAACCGAACGGCCTCATTCAGGTGGACCGGATGGGCGGAATTCCGGAAAAGGTTCTGCCCGCGCTGAACGTGCTGTTCCTGGGCATCCACGGCGAGCTGACGGAAGGCGTCATCGGCGTGAAGAGCCACCACACGACGAGCGCGGACGAGAAATACAAGGTGGATCTCGTGACCAGCCTGTATTTCGACATCGGGGCCTCCAGCGCCGAGGAAGTGGAAGCCCGCGGCATCCGCGTCGGATGTCCGGCGATTTACCGTCCGCAGTTCAATATGCTGCTGAACGGACACGTTTCCGGCACGGCCGTGGACAACCGCGGAGGATGCGCGACGCTCGTCGGCATCGCGGAGCGGATCGCGAAGGAGCCGCATGAGGCGACGGTGTACCTCGTGGGTACGGTCTGGGAGGAATTCAACATCCGCGGGGCGGTCTTCGCCGCGCGGGCGATTCAGCCGGATCTTGCGATTGCGATGGACGTCGTTTTCGCCGGCGACACGCCGGATCTGGCCGGGAAGTATGGCCTGAAACTGGGCGGCGGGCCGGCGGTGGGCCTCTACAATTTCCATGGACGCGGAACGCTGAACGGAACGATCGGCCATCACGGCCTGTACATGCATGCGCTGGATACCGCGAAGAAGAACGGGATACCGCTCAGGGAATTCGCATCGGTCGGCATGCTGACGGACGCGGCGTACGTGCAGATGGAGGGCAAGTATATCGGCTGCCTGGATATGGGCTTCCCGTGCAGGTACACGCATACGCCGATAGAGAGCGCCTGCATTTCGGATCTCGAGCAGCTGGCCGATCTCATCGCGGCGATGCTGCTTTCCATGGACGGGGATTTCCCGGTCGGGCGCTTTGACGGGGACTGAGCATTGTCGGGAACGCCGGAAGGATAAAGGAGGAATCGGCATGCGGGAATCCATCCACAAGTATTTCAAGGTCGGCGTCATCCAGTGGATGAGCTATCCGAAACGGGATCCCATGGACTCGCTTCTGGCAATCTGCAGGGACGATTATTTCGACGCCATTGAAGTGAAGGGATACGGGGAGAAGAATCCGGAGGCGCGCGCCCTTCTGGAGCAGAGCCATCTGAAAGTATGCTACGGTGCGCAGCCGCGGCTGCTCGGCCCCAAGCTGAACCCGAACGCGCTGGACGAGGAGGAACGCAAAAAGGCGGAGGCGACGCTTCTCGAGGCCCTGGACGAGGCGGAGTATCTGGGCGCGAAGGGAATCGCCTTCCTGGCCGGGAAATGGGCGATGGAAACCCGGGAAGAAGCGTACGCGCAGCTGCTCAAGACGACGCGCCGCGTGTGCGACCGGGCGGCGGAGAAGGGCATGACGGTCGAACTGGAAGTCTTTGATTTCGACATGGACAAGGCCGCGCTGATCGGCCCCGCGCCGCTTGCGGCGAGGTTTGCCGCCGACATGCGCACGTCGCACAGCAACTTCGGCCTCTTGGTCGACCTCAGCCATTTCCCGACCACCTACGAGACGAGCGAGTTCGTGATCCGGACGCTGCGTCCTTACATTACCCACTTCCACTTCGGCAACGCGGTCGTGGAACCGGGGTGCGACGGCTACGGCGATCTGCATCCGCGCTTCGGTTATCCGCACAGCGCGAACGATACGCCCGAGCTGCTGGACTATCTCCGGGTTCTGAAACGGGAAGGATTCTTCGATCCGGAAAAGCAGTATGTGCTGTCCATGGAAGTCACCCTGCGGCCGGGAGAGGATGAGGAGATCGTCCTTGCGAATACGAAACGGGTGCTGAACCGCGCGTGGGCGCTGCTGGAAGACTGAGAGGGAAAGAGATTATGAAAATCGTGATTCTGGACGGGTATACGGAGAATCCGGGCGATCTCAGCTGGGACGGTTTCCGGGCGCTGGGGGAGCTGACCGTTTATGACTATACCGCGCCGGAGGAGATCCTTGCGCGCATCGGCGACGCGGAGATCGTATACACAAACAAGACGCCGCTGACGCGCGAGACCATCTTTGCGGCCCCCGCGCTCCGGTACATCGGCGTCCTGGCGACGGGCTACAACGTGGTGGACGTCGCGGCGGCGAAGGAAAAGGGCATTCCGGTGACCAACATTCCGACGTATGGGACGACGGCGGTGGCGCAGTACGTGTTTGCGCTCCTTCTGTCGATCTGCCACCATGTCGAGCATCACAACGGCGCGGTCCAGGAGGGCCGTTGGACGCGCGGAAGGGATTTCTGCTTCTGGGATTATCCGCTGATTGAACTGGCCGGGAAGACCATGGGCATCATCGGATACGGCCGAATCGGCCGGGCGACGGCGAAGATTGCGCGCGCATTCGGGATGGAAGTCGTGGCGTACGACGCGTTTGCGCAGGACGAGGCGATCGTGCCGCTCGACGAATTGCTTGCCCGCAGCGACGTCATCTCCCTGCACTGCCCGCTCTTCCCGGAGACGAAGGGGATGATCAACCGGGAGAGCATCGCGAAGATGAAGGACGGGGTCATCCTGATCAACACGTCCCGCGGCCCGCTCGTCGTGGAGGAGGACCTCCGGGAGGCGCTGGTCTCCGGGAAAGTGTACGCGGCGGCGGTCGACGTCGTCTCCACGGAGCCCATCCGCATGGAGAACCCGCTTCTCGGGCTGCCGAACTGCCTGATTACGCCGCACATTGCGTGGGCTCCGAAAGAGAGCCGCAAGCGGCTCATGGACATCGCGGTCGCAAATCTTGCCGAATACCTTGCCGGGAAGCCGGTGAACGTCGTCAACCCGTAAACGGCAGTCCGGCGCCCCGTACGCTGCATGAGGGAG
>ONXY01000404.1 GCA_900321945.1 uncultured Eubacteriales bacterium
CCTGCAGGATGCAGCCGCGGATTTCGTCCCGGGCCAGCAGGTCGATGCCGTTGAACGGTTCGT
Organism: uncultured Eubacteriales bacterium; assembly: GCA_900321945.1. The sequence continues at coordinate 64 of ONXY01000404.1, forward strand.
CCAGCATATAGACCAGCGCGTCCCTGGCCATGGTGACGGCGATTTTCAGCTTCGCGGCCATACCGGAGGAAAGGGTCCTGGTTTTCATGCCCTCCTCCAGCTCCATTTTTCCGAGAAGCTCCAGGTACTTCTTCATGGAGAAATCCTCAAAGAAATCCTGATAGTATTTGCCCAGATCCTTCACCGTCATCCAGGGATAGAAGTAAGGTTCCGTCGACATATAGGCCACCTTTTTCCGGCTTTCCACGTCCACGGGCCTTCCGTTGAACAGGACGGCCCCGGAAGTGGGCTTCATGAGGCCGGCGGCCATTTTCATCCATGTGGTCTTTCCGCTGCCGTTCGGTCCCAGCATGGCGTAGACATGGCCGGGCAGGATCTCCAGATCGACGGCGTCGACGGCGGTATTGCCGCCGAATTTCCGGGTAACTTTTTCACTCTTCAGCATGATGTTCATCCTCTCCCTGAATCAGTCGGATTGCGTCCGTCCGGCTCAGCCCAAGGCCGGACAGGTCTTTCAGAAAACGGCGCACCGTTTCCCGGGCCATCTCGTTCCGCAGCGCGGAGATGACGTTTTCGTCCTCCGTGACGTAGGTGCCCATGCCGCGGCGCGTCCGGCAGACGCCGCCGCGTTCCAGTTCCTGGTAAACGCGGGCCGCGGTATTGGGGTTGATTTCAAACCGCAGCGCCAGATCCCGCCCGCCGGGAAGCTTATCGCCCGGAGCCAGCCGCCCGGTAACGATCTGCTGCTTCAGCTGCGTTGCCACCTGGAGCCAGATGGGGGTCATCGGGTCGTAATTCACAGGCTTACCTCCTTAAAGGATTAGTGCACTATGGACATAGTACACTATAGTTCATGGCCTGTCAACCCCTTTTCCGTTTTTTTTTCAGTTTTTTATCGGACAGGCGGCGGAGAGGAGATCTCAGGCTTTTCCCGAGCTTGCGGAAGAAGACGGGCAGGAGTATAATGAAAGCATAAACGCAGGCAAGGAGGATACCGAACATGAAAAAACCCGTTGTGCTGGTGGTGATGGACGGTGTGGGTGAATCGTCCGAAGAACTGGGGAACATGGTCATGAAGGCCACCACCCCGACCCTGGACGCCCTGAAAGCCAATGATCCGTTCCGGATCATCAAGGCCCACGGAACCGCCGTCGGCCTCCCCTCGGACGACGACATGGGCAACAGCGAGGTCGGTCACAACGCGCTGGGCTGCGGGCAGATTTACTCCCAGGGCGCCAAGCTGGTCAACGAATCCATCGAGAGCGGAAAAATTTACGGATCCGATACATGGAAAAGCCTGGTCGCGGGCGTGAAGGCCTCCGGCGGCGCGCTCCATTTTATCGGTCTGCTGAGCGACGGAAACGTCCACAGCAACATCAGCCATCTGCAGGCCATGCTGAAGGAGGCCAAGGCCGAGGGAGTGGGCAGGGCAAGGGTACATATCCTGCTTGACGGCCGCGACGTTCCCGCGACCTCCGCGCTGGAATACGTGGAGAAGCTGGAAAGGACCATCGCGGAACTGAACGACGGCTCCTACGACGCCCGCATCGCTTCCGGCGGGGGCCGGATGCAGATCACCATGGACCGCTACCAGGCGAACTGGGGCATGGTGGAGCGCGGGTGGAACATTCACGTCTTCGGAAAGGGCCGCGCCTTCGCTTCCGCAAAGGAAGCCATCGAAACCTACCGGGCCGAGCAGCCCGGCGTCATCGACCAGGATCTGCCCGGCTTCGTGATCGCGGAAAACGGCGAGCCCGTCGGCGCCATGAAGGACGGAGACAGCGTCATCCTCTTCAACTTCCGGGGAGACCGGGCGCTGGAGCTCTCCATGGCTTTCGACGGGGACGAATCCTTCAGTCATTTCGACCGCGGCGCGATGCCGAAGGTGCTTTACGCCGGCATGCTGCAGTATGACGGAGACCTGTGCATCCCGCGGAAATACCTGGTCAGCCCGCCTGAAATCCGCCATACCCTTACCGAACTCCTGGTGGAAAACGGCATCAATGAGTACGCCTGCTCCGAGACGCAGAAATACGGCCATGTGACCTATTTCTGGAACGGCAACCGGAGCGAGAA
>ONXY01000405.1 GCA_900321945.1 uncultured Eubacteriales bacterium
TATCCGGAGATGCTGGGCTTTCTGGACAAGAACGGGCAGTCAGTGGAGAGACAGTACGAAGTCTGGAAGGGAAAGAGCCGCGTTCTGAGCAGGGTCGCGGAAGTGATCCGGAAGCATCAGCCGGAGGTGCTCGTGACCCACGGGGAAAAGGGAGAATACGGGCACGGCGCCCATAAAGCCGCGGCGGACGCGGCGAAAACCGTGATCAAGAAGACGGGAAAGGCGAAGAACTATCCGAAATCGGCCGAGGCTTACGGCACATGGGAAGTCAGGAAGCTGTATCTGCACGAATATGAAAAAAACCCCGTCGTCTGCGACTGGAGTCAGCCTCTGGAGGCCTTCGGCGGGAAAACGGGATACGAGGTGGCGGAGGAAGCCTTCGCGTTCCACGGGAGCCAGGTCCGGCGGGACTGGTCCTTCGAGGTGCACGGCGCTCACGACAACGCGCACTTCGGACTGTATTACTCCGCGGTGGGCCCGGACAGCGGCGCCGGGGATCTGATGGAGCACATTCCGGGCGCGGAACGGGAATAAAACCGCGCTACGCGTCCTCCGGATCCTCTCCCGAGACGGAAAGAATCCGGTCCATATCAATCGTCACGTTCGACCCGGCCCTGCCGGCGGTCCTGGACAGGATCAGCCGCCGCGCGGCCGGGTCGATTTTTTTGATTTCCTCCGTCAGCGTGACGTACCGGCCTCCCGCTTTCAGAGGGTCCGGCTCAAAGAAGACGACCGTGAGGACCGGCTTCCGGCCCGCCGCCAGCAGAGCGGACGCCCGGGCAAGCCGGCGGTTCAGCTCCTCGCGCATGTTTTCGCTCAGCTCGATCCGGGATTCCGTGAGCCGGGCCTCCTCGGACATCACGTCCTCAAAGCCGGTCAGGGCGGCAAACGGAGCGAACTGGGCCGCCCGGTCATAGAGGGACATGCGGGGACGGACGGGGGACTGCCAGTGCGGCAGGCTGAAGATATCCGCGTAAACCTCCTCCGGATCCGGCTCCGGTCCGTTTTTCTTCTCCGGCATACCTGCTTCTCCTTTCCGGGCTTTTTCAGGGTCCGCGCTGTTCGTCCTCCGGATTCCGCCCTTCCGCGTTTCCGCCCGCCGCGGAGAACCGTGTGAGGACGGGCGGCGCGTCTTCCCCGGCTCTGTGACCGCCGATCTGCCCGTTGCGCTCGACGGTGGTTCCGCCCTCCATGAGATTCATTCCCTTCAGGAGGGCGTTTTTTCCGTACCGGTCCTGAAGACGGAGAGCGGTCCGCTGCAGCTTCCGCTCCCTGTCCTCCGCCCGTTTATCCTCTTCAAGCCGCCGGTCCCGCTCGGCATAGTCCGTGAAAAAGTCCAGCTGTTCCGGAGCCTCGTCCGGAATCCCGTTCTCCGGGATCAGATCCGCCGCTACCACGTAGACCCGGTGAAGATAATAGTCCGGGTTCATGATCCGGTCGTAGAGTTCCATCATGCAGCGGGTGATTTTCCGGGATGAGGAGGTATAGCGGTCCAGATTCCCGGTGCCGTGGCTGTGGACCGGGACGGGCCGGCCGTAGGGATCGAGCCCCAGCTTTCCGGAAAAGGGTTCCCCGGTCCGGGCGACCCGGTACGCGGACGTATGCAGACCGGTTCCCCGGAAGGTGCAGACCACGGAGGCGCGGTGATAGCAGAGGGTGAGGGTGATCTTTTTTGTGACGAGGCCCTTCCGCACCAGATCCAGCGCGAGCAGCTCCGTCATCTCCCGGACGATCAGCTTTCCCTTCTCCGCGTCGTAGGGCTCTTTGAGCACCTGGCCGCTGGAGAGACTTTTCGACTCCGGACGGTATCTCTTGATTTCGCTGATTACAGTCGGCTCCCAGCCCCAGGCGTGATCGATCAGCAGCTCCGCGTTCACGCCCAGAAGGCTGTACAGCGCGGACTCGTTGACCACACTCTGCCGGGCGATATCCCCCATGGTCAGACAGCCCAGACGGGCAACCCGCCGGGCGGTGCCCCGCCCGACCCGCCAGAAGTCCGTAAGGGGCGTGTGGCACCAGAGCAGCTTCCGGTAGGAACGCTCGTCCAGCTCCGCGATCCGCACCCCGTCCCGGTCCGCCGGCACACGCTTCGCCACGATATCCATGGCGACCTTGGCCAGATACAGATTCGTGCCGATGCCCGCCGTAGCCGTGATGCCGGTGGCGTAAAGCACCTCCCGGATCATGGTGACGGCCAGCTCGTGCGCGGACATGCGGTAGGTCCGCAGATAGGCGGTCACGTCCAGGAAGCATTCGTCGATGGAATAGACGTGGATATCGTCCGGGCTGACGTATTTCATATAAATGGAAAACACCCGGGCGGAGACCTTTTCGTAGAGCGCCATCCGCGGCGGGGCGACAATGAAGGCGAGCTCCAGGGCCGGATCCGCCGCCAGGGCGTCCGCGTCGAAGGAGGAGGAGGCGAAGCGGTATTTCCCGTCCTCCCCCCGGGGAAGCACGCCCAGGTCACGGGCCCGCCGGAAGCGCTCCCGGTTGATTTCACGGACCTGCTGATAAACCTCGAAAAGGCGGGGCCGCCCGGGGACGCCGTGCGCCTTCAGGGAAGGGGAGACGGCCAGGCAGATGGTCTTCTCCGTCCGGCCCGCGTCCGCGACCACGAGATGCGTGGAAAGCGGATCGTATTTCCGGTCCGCGCACTCCACGGAGGCGTAGAACGACTTGAGATCGATGGCGATAATA
>ONXY01000407.1 GCA_900321945.1 uncultured Eubacteriales bacterium
CGGGGTGTACACCCGGGTGGGGGCGTCGGACGATCTGGCCACGGGGCAGTCCACGTTCATGGTGGAAATGAGCGAACTGGCCTATATCCTGCGCAACGCCACGGAAAAGTCCCTGGTGATCCTGGATGAAATCGGCCGGGGCACCAGCACCTTCGACGGCCTTGCCATCGCCTGGGCCGTCGTGGAATACATCGCGGACCGGGAAAAAATCGGAGCGAAGACGCTGTTCGCCACCCATTACCACGAGCTCTCCGAACTGGAGGGACATCTGGACGGCATCAAGAATTTCTGCGTCTCCGTGAAGGAGCACGGAGAGGATGTCATCTTTCTGCGGAAAATCGTCCGGGGCGGGGCGGATAAAAGCTTCGGCGTGCACGTGGCCCGTCTGGCGGGCGTGCCGCACCCTGTCATTGTCCGCGCCCACGAGATCCAGGCGCGTCTGGAGGTCAGCGACATCAATCAGAACACGATCGGACAGAATATCCTCGGCGAGGATCAGGAGCCCAGGAAGAACGAGCAGATGGATCTGTTCGACTATCAGAAAACGGAAATCATCAACGAGCTGCAGAAGATCGACGTGATGGCGCTGACACCCATGGACGCGATCAACACGCTCTTCCTGCTTCGGGAGAAAGCCAGGAAGCTGTAAAGAAGCTAAGCGAGGGAAACATGGCCAGAATCAGAATGCTGCCGGAGGGGCTGATCGGCAAAATCGCGGCGGGGGAAGTGGTGGAAAGACCGGCCGCCGCGATCAAGGAACTGGTGGAAAACAGCCTGGACGCGGGCTCGCAGACGGTTACCGTCGAGATTCAGGACGGGGGCATCGAATCATTCCGTGTCACCGACGACGGCTGCGGCATTGACGAGAGCGATATCCGGATGGCCTTCGAGAGGCACGCGACCAGCAAAATCCGTACCGAATCGGATCTGGACGCGGTCGACACGCTCGGCTTCCGCGGGGAAGCGCTCGCTTCCATCGCCGCGGTGGGCCGCGTGACGCTGACCACCCGGACCCGGGACAGGGAGACCGGTCTGCGCGTCCGGAACGAGGGCGGAAGGATTCTTTCCGTTCAGGAGACGGCCTGCGCCCCGGGAACCAGCATTCTGGTGAAGGATCTTTTCTTCAACGTGCCGGTCCGGAGGGGATTCCTGAAGAAACCGGCCGCGGAGGCCGGAGCGGTCACGGATCTGATGACGCGCATGATCCTGAGCCGTCCCGACGTGGCCTTCCGGTATCTTTCCGGCGGAAAGCTGATCTGGAACTCCCCCGGGGACGGACGCATGGACTCCGCCGTGATGACCATCTACGGCGTCCGGGCGCTCCGGACCATGCGGAAGGCTGAAGGCTGCTGCGGCGGCGTAATGATTCAGGGATATGTGGGAATCGGGGAAAACGCCCGGAACAACCGGAGCGGCGAGAGTTTCTTCATCAACGGGCGCATGATGCGCAGCGCCCTTCTTTCCGGCGCCCTGGAGGACGCCTGCCGGGAGCGGGTGATGATCGGGAAGTATCCCGTCTGCGTCCTGTATCTGACCATGCCCTATGAAACGGTGAACGTGAACGTGCATCCGAACAAGCTGGAGGTGCGGTTCCGGGACGATCAGGCGGTCCGGGACGCCGTTTTCACGCTGGTCCGCGAAGCTCTTCAGGACCGGGACGCCTTCCAGCGGCCGGTTGAAATGACGCTTGCGCCGCAGACCGCGGAACCCCTGACGGCCGGGGCGCGCTCCGTTCCGCCGGGACCCGCCGTCCGGGTTGAAACGGGAGGAACCCTTCCGGAAATCGTCTTGTCCGAAAAACCGAAACCGGTTTATCAGCCGGTCGCGCAGAAACAGACGGCGGTCTGTAATATACCCGCGCCGCAGGAAACGCTGCCTCCGCCGGCGGTCCGCGTCCGCGAAAACGTCCCAGCTCCGGCGGAATCCGGCAGGTCCGTCCTCACATCCGCGCGGGAGCCGGCGGGCACGGAAAGGGTTCCCTCCGCGCCGGCAGGAGGCGTACAGGCCGCGTCCGTCGCTCCGGCACAGCCGGCCCCCGTTCAGGCCGAACAGCTTTCGGCCCTTCCGCCGGATCTTCCCGCGCCGATGAAGGTTTTCGGGGCCTTATTCAACACCTATATTCTGATTGAATACGCGGATCATCTGCTGATGGTCGACCAGCACGCGGTTCACGAGCGGCTTCTGTTCGACCGGATGATGAAAGCCTCCGAAGAG